>CAZIZD010000193.1:0-8485 GCA_964543615.1 uncultured Alcaligenaceae bacterium
CCTTCGCGGCTTGCGCGAGCGGGAACTCCTGCGCGATCACGACCTCGAGCTTGCCTTGCGCGAAGAGCGGCCACACGTTCTCGCGCAGGGCGGACGCGAGTGCCACCTTGCGCGCATTGGGGCTCGCGCGCAGCGTCGATCCCGTGACCATCAGCCGCTTCATCATCACGAGCCGCATGTCGATCTCGACCACGCCGGTCTTGAGGAACGCGATCTGCGACAGGCGGCCGTCGTTGGCGAGCGAGCGCAGGTTCTTCTGCACGTAGTCGCCGCCGACCATGTCGAGGACGACGTTGACGCCCTTCTTGCCGGTGAGCTGCCAGAGCTCCGCGGCCCAGTCCTGGGTCTTGTAGTTGATCGCGTGATCGGCGCCCATCTTGCGGCAGAAAGCGACCTTCTCGTCGGAACCCGCGGTGGTGTACACGACCGCGCCGAAGGCCTTGCACAGCTGGATCGCGGCGAGGCCGATGCCGCTCGTGCCGCCGTGGATCAACACGGACTCCCCGGGCTCGAAGCGGATGCGCGTGAAGAGGTTGTACCAGACCGTGAAGTAGGTCTCGGGCACGCACGCCGCCTCGCGCATCGACAACCCGGGCGGCAAGGGAAGGCAGAAGCCGGCGGGCGTGGTGCAGTACTGCGCGTAGCCTCCGCCCGGCGTGAGCGCGCAGACCTCGTCGCCCACCTTCAGCGAAGTGACGCCCTCGCCCAGGGCCGCGACGCGTCCCGCGATCTCGAGCCCCGGCACCGGCGATGCATCCGCCGGTGGCGGATACGCTCCCGCGCGCTGCAGGCAGTCGGGGCGATTGACGCCGGCCCACTCGACCGCGACGAGCACTTCGCCCGGCCTGGGTTGCGGCACGGGTCCCTCCGCGACGTGCAGGACGTCCGGCGGACCCGGCTCGCGGATGTCGACGTAGCGCATGGAGGAGGGGAGTGTCATCGGAGGCTCTTCAGTAGACGACTTCGACGCTATCGGGCGACAGCCATTCGCGCAGGCGTTCGATGAGCGCGTCGTCGAGGTTGACCTGCCAGTCGAGGGAGAGCTCGATCTCCCCTGCGTAGCGTTCGTTGCGGTAGGCGACGGTGATGGGCTTGTCCCCGGGCCGGTGCGGCGCGAGGATCTGCTGCAGCATCTCGGCCGAGGCGTTGCCATTGCACGCGATCTTGAGTCGCTTGGCCTTCATCCTGCGCATCGTGGCGAGGTCGTAGGCGTTCTCGGCGATGATGCGCAGGCCCTGCGACTCGCCTTCGTCGGTCATGCGCTGCATCACCTTCACTTCCGCGATCACCAGCTGGTCCTCGCGCAGCAGATGGCGCACGCCGTCGAAAGTCTCGTTGTAGACCATGATCTCGGCGGAGCCGTGGCCGTCGTCGAGGGTCACGAACGCCATCTTGCCGCGGCGGCTCGCCTGCACGCGCATCTGCGTCACGATGCCGGCGACGAGCACGCGCTCCTGCCGCGGCGCGAGATTGGCGAGCGTGGTGCGCGTGATGGACGCAAGCTCCGCGGCGTAAGCGTTGTACGGATGGCCCGAGAGGTAGTAGCCGATGGCCGTCTTCTCGTGCTGCAGGCGCTCGGCATCGGTCCACTCGCGCGTTGCCACGAGCGATACCGCCGGGCCGGAAGTTTCCTCGCCGAACAGCGAGACCTGCGCGGCGCTTGCCTGCGCGCGCTCGGCCGCGTCGATCGCGATGCCCACGGATGCGAGGAGCGCTGAGCGCCGCGTCTCCATCGCGTCGAACGCGCCCGCGCGCACCAGCGCCTCGATGGCGCGGCGGTTGACCACGCGCTTGTCGACGCGGCGGCAGAAATCGAAGAGATCCTTGAACGGACCACCGGCTCCGCGCGCCGCGACGATGGCCTCGATCGCCGACTCGCCGGTGCCCTTGATGCCGCCCAACCCGTAGCGGATGCGCTTGCCGTCGACGGGCTCGAACCGGTAGTTGGAGGCGTTGATGTCGGGCGGCAGCACCGTGAGCCCGAGGCCGATCGCGTCGTCGCGCAGCGTGCGCACCTTGTCGGTGTCGTCCATCACGAGCGAGAGGTTCGCGGCCATGAACGCGGACGGATGGTGCGCCTTGAAGTACGCGGTCTGATAGGCAACCAGCGCGTACGCCGCGGCGTGCGACTTGTTGAAGCCGTAGCCCGCGAACTTCTCCATGAGGTCGAACAGCTGCGAGGCCTTGCCTTCGGCCACGCCATTCTTGACCGCGCCCTCGACGAAGATGCCGCGGTGCTTGGCCATCTCCTCGGGCTTCTTCTTGCCCATCGCGCGGCGGAGGAGATCGGCGCCGCCCAGCGTGTAGCCGCCGACCTCCTGCGCGATCTTCATCACCTGTTCCTGGTACACCATCACGCCGTAGGTGGGCGACAGGATGGGCTCGAGGCGCGCATCCACGTAGGCGACGCGCTCGCGTCCGGACTTGCGCGCGACGAAGTCCGGAATGAGCTCCATCGGCCCCGGCCGGTAGAGCGCGACGAGCGCGATGATGTCCTCGAAGCGCGTGACGGGAGCCTGCTTCAGGAGCTCGCGCATGCCGCGCGATTCGAACTGGAACACGGCGGCGGTGTTGCCGGCGCGGAAGATCGAGAACGCGCCCTGGTCGTCGAGCGGCAACGTGTCGAGGTCGACCGTCGACGACGGGTCGAGCATCTTCACGTAACGCAAGGTCCAGTCGAGGATCGTGAGCGTCGTGAGCCCGAGGAAGTCGAACTTGACGAGGCCAACCGCCTCGACGTCGTCCTTGTCGAACTGCGAGATGATCGCGTCCGCGTTGGGCTGCACGTACAAGGGGCAGAAGTCGGTGAGCTTGCCGGGGGCGATCAGAACGCCACCCGCGTGCATGCCGACGTTGCGCGGCAGCCCCTCGAGCTCTTCGGCGAGCGCCAGGAGCTCGCGCACCTCCTCCTCGGCGTTCTCGCGCTCGTTGATGAGCGGCTCCACCTCACGCGCGTAGATGGTGTTGGCCTCGGGCTCGCCGTCGGGACGCTTGAGCGTGACGACCTTGCCCGGCTGGAACGGGATGAGCTTGGCGATGCCGTCCACGAACGGGTAGGGCAGGTCGAGCACGCGCCCCACGTCGCGCACCGCGGCCTTCGCCGCGAGGGTGCCGAACGTGGCGATCTGCGACACCGAATCGGCGCCGTACTTCTGCTTGACGTAGTCGATGACGCGGTCGCGCCCGTCCTGGCAGAAGTCGATGTCGAAGTCGGGCATCGACACGCGCTCGGGGTTGAGGAAGCGCTCGAACAGGAGCGCGTAGCGCAGTGGATCGAGATCGGTGATGCCGAGCGCGTAGGCGACGAGCGATCCCGCGCCCGACCCGCGTCCCGGCCCCACCGGGACGTGATTGCGCTTGGCCCAGTTGATGAAGTCCGCGACGATCAGGAAGTAACCGGGGAATCCCATCTGCGCGATGGTGGCCGTCTCGAAGTCGAGGCGCGCGACGTACTCGGGTCTCCTTACGTCGCGCACCTCGGGATCGGGATACAGCGCCGCGAGCCGGCGCTCGAGTCCCGCGGCGGCCTCGTTGCGCAGGTGCTGGTCGATCGTGACGCCCTCGGGCGTCGGAAACTCCGGAAGATGATTCTTGCCGAGGGGGATGGTGAGGTTGCACCGCTGGGCGATGGCCACCGTGTTGGCGAGCGCCTCGGGAAGGTCGGCGAACCTCTCGGCCATCTCTGCCTGCGTCTTGAAATACTGGTCCGTCGTGAAGCGCCGCGGCCGCCGCGTGTCGGCGAGCACGTGGCCTTCCGCGATGCAGACGCGCGCCTCGTGCGGCCGAAAGTCGCCGCTCGTTGCGAACTGCACGGGATGCGTGGCCACCACCGGAAGCGCCAGCTCGCCGGCGATCGCGACGGTGGCGGCGACGAGCGCGTCGTCGTCGTGGAAGCCGGCGCGCTGCACTTCGAGGTAGTAGCGATTGGGGAAGCGCGTGGACCAATCGGTGGCGGCGCGTTCCGCGGCCCGCGCGTTGCCCTGCAGGAGCGCGACGCCGACATCGCCGTGCCGCCCGCCGGACAACGCGATGAGCCCGTCGGTGCCCTCGTCGAACCATTCGCGGCGGAGCTCGGCGCGGCCGCGATGCTGGTTGGTGCGGAACGCGCGCGAGAGCCATTCGCACAGGCGCAGGTAACCCGCGCGATTCGCGGCGAGCAGGATCGCGCGGTAGGGAAGATCGCGCTCGCTCTCGTGCGTGATCCACACGTCGCATCCCGCGATGGGCTTGATGCCCTTGCCGCGCGCCGCGCGGTAGAACTTGATGAGCCCGAACGCGTTGGAAAGATCGGTGATGGCCAGCGCCGGCATGCCGTCGGCAGCCGCCGCCGCGACCGCCTGGTCGATGCGCAGCGTGCCGTCGACGACGGAATATTCGCTGTGCAGGCGCAGGTGGACGAACGTGGGGACCGGCATCAGGAAGAGGTGCGCAACGGAAAGGCGGCTAACGAAGAGATCGCAAAGCGGGCTGCTACAATTCTACTTCCTATGATCACGCGACGCATCGTCCGCGCGGCCGGCGAACCCATGGGGCGTGCGCACGCGACGGCGGCGTCGGTCGTGCTGCTGGCGCTGCTCGCGGGCTGTGCCGCACAACCTCCAGTCTCGCCTGCAACGCCCGCCACGCCGGCCAAGCCTGCGGCCGCCGCACCCGCTCCGCCGCCTCCCGTGAATCTCCAGGGCTTTCCGCCCGCCTACCAGGCCGGATTCGGCGACGGCTGTGCCACCGCGCGCGGCAACGAGCGCAAGGATGCCGACCGCTTCGGCAAGGACGGCAACTATCGCGTGGGCTGGCAGGACGGGATCGCGCAGTGCAAGACCCGGTAAGCTCTTCGGTGTGACGCCTTCGCGTTCGCAATTCGTCCGGGTGCGCGGACTCGACTATCACGTCCGCACGTGGGGCCGCGAAGGCGCGCCCAAGCTCTTCCTGCTTCACGGCTGGATGGACGTGTCGGCGTCGTTCCAGTTCCTGGTCGATGCGCTGTCGCGCGAACGCCACGTGCTGGCGCCCGACTGGCGGGGCTTCGGGCTTTCCGGAACGCCGCAGGACGGCTACTGGTTCGCGGATTACGTGGCCGACCTCGATGCGCTCGTGCGCGAGCTCGCACCTGGCGCGCAGGTGGACGTCGCGGGACACAGCCTCGGCGGCAACGTCGCGATGGTGTGGGCGGGCGCGTGTCCCGAGAAGGCCGCGCACGTCGTGTCGCTCGACGCGCTCGGCGTTCCGGGCGATGCGCCGGAGCAGGCGCCGGTCAAGCTGCGCAAGTGGCTCGATGCCGTGAGCGACCCGCCGTCCTTCGCGCCCTACGCGGACATGGGCGCGGTCGCGGGGCGTCTTCGGAAGAACAACCCGCGCCTGTCGCGCGAGCAGGCGGAGTTCCTCGCACCGCACTGGGCCGAGCTGCTGCCCGACGGCACGGCGCGCCTGCGCGCCGATCCCAGGCACAAGCTTCCCTTTCCCACCGTGTCGCATCTCGAGGACGTCTACGCGATCTGGGGCCGTATCGCGTGCCCCGTGATGTGGGTCGTGGCGGAGGACTCCTACATTCCGCGCTGGGTCGCGCCCGGCGCGGACGCGCGGGCCGAGATCGAGCGCCGGTTCGCGCACGTGCCGCACGGCACGCTGCACTACGTGGCGGACGCGGGACACATGCTGCACCACGACCAGCCTCAGGTCGTCGCGCGCCTCATCGAGTCGTTCGTCGACCAGCCGCCGCGGTGACGCGCGATCTCGCGCTCGTGCGCACGCGTCGCGGCGCGTACGCGGCCCTCGCTGCGCTCACGCTGATTTGGGGTTTCAACTGGATCGTGATGAAGTTGGCGCTGGAGCGCGCGGACCCGGTCGTCCTCAACGTGCAGCGAACGTGGATCGCGGTGATCTTCCTGTTCGCCGTGCTCGTGCTCCAGCGGCGGCCGTTCTGGCCCGCATCGTGGATCGCGGTGATCGTGACGGGCCTGTTCCAGACCTCGCTCAACTTCAGCGCAACGACCATGGCGCTTGCCGGCGGCGGCGCCGGGCGCACGTCGGTGCTCGTGTTCACCATGCCGTTCTGGACGCTCCTCATCGCGTGGCCCGTGTTGCACGAGCGCGTGCGCGGCAGCCAGTGGGCGGCCGTCGCGTTCGCGTTCGCGGGCCTCACGCTCGTCGTGCAACCCTGGAGCTGGGAGGGCGATCTCACGCCCAAGCTGTGGGCGGTCGTGTCCGGCTTCGGCTGGGCGGCGGGCACCGTGGCGACCAAGTATTTCCAGCGCGACCGGCCCTTCGATCCCCTCAATTTCGTCGCGTGGCAGATGCTCGCGGGCGTCGTCCCCATCACGTTCCTGCCGTTCCTGCTCGATGTTCCGGCGCCGGCGTGGTCGCCGGTCTACGCGATGCTCCTGCTCTACACGGGCGCCATCTCCACCGGGTTTGCCTTCCTGCTGTGGATGACGATCCTGCGCTTCCTGCCCGCGGGCACGGCATCGCTCAACATGTTCGCGATACCCGTGATCGCGCTCGCAAGCTCGATGCTGATCTTCGGCGAGCGCCTCACCTCCGCAGAGTGGACGGGCATCGCGTGCATCGGTGCGGGGCTTGCGATCGTTTCCGTCAACGCGTTGCGCGCGCACCGCGAGGTCCCCCTGGTCACCGCACCGCTCGAAGGCGGCTGACGGCGGCGTGCATCGCGCCCGTTGCGCGGTGTCCAGGCGATGCGGCGAGGCACAACGGTAAAATGCCCGATTGGCCGCGCCATCCGTAAAGCCCCTCGATGAACCAGGACGCAGCACCCGACATCTCCAAGCTCCGGATCAATCGCGATCTCGCGCCGGTGCGCCTGCGCAAGCGCCGCCGCTGGATCTGGCTGGGCGTGATCCTGCTCGCCGTGGCGGGGGGTGGTGCCTGGTATGCGATGCAGCCGCGCGTGGTCGCGGTCGCCACCACGCCCATCGTGACGACGTTCCCGTCGCAGCAGTTCGTGGTGTTGAACGCCACCGGCTACGTCGTGGCGCAGCGCAAGGCGGCGATCTCGTCCAAGGCCACCGGCCGCCTCGAGTGGCTCGGCGTGGCGGAAGGTTCGCGCGTGAAGGCCGGCGACGTCATCGCGCGGATCGACGCGCGCGACGTCGTGGCGCAGGCGGAGAGCGCCGACGCGAACGTCAGCGCGGCGCGGGCCGCGCTGGTGCAGGCGCAGGCGGAAGAAACCGACGCGCTCGCGCAGCTCAAGCGCAACCAGGACCTGCTCGCCAAGGGATTCGTGTCGGCGGCCTCCGTCGACACGGCGAAGGCGCGGGCCGACCGGGCGGTTGCCGCGGTGGCCAACGCGCGCGCGAACATCGCGGCCGCCGAGGCCGCGTCGCGCAACGCGAAGGTTTCCGTCGATTACACGGTGATCCGCGCCCCGTTCGACGGCGTGATCCTGTCGAAGAGCGCGAACGTCGGCGACCTCGTCACGCCGTTTTCCAACGCCGCCGATTCCAAGGGTGCGGTCGTATCGATGGCCGACATGAGCACGCTCGAGGTGGAGGCCGACGTGTCCGAGTCGAGCCTCGCCAAGGTCAAGGTCGGACAGCCGGCCGAGATCGTGCTCGACGCGCTTCCGGACACGCGCTTCCGTGGCCGCATCAGCCGCATGGTGCCGACCATCGACCGCGCCAAGGCCACAGTGATGACCAAGGTGAAGTTCGACGAGATCGATCCGCGCATCCTGCCCGAGATGAGCGCGAAGGTGAGCTTCCTCTCGCAGGAGGTGACGCCAGAGCAGCAGAAGCCCATGCTCGCCGTGAGCGCCGACGCCATCGTCCAGCGCGACGGCCGCACCGTGGTCTTCATCGTCCGCGAGGGCAAGGCCGTGGCGGTGCCAGTCACCCCGGGAATCAAGGTCGGCGACGTCACGTCCGTGACGGGCGCGGTGAAGACGGGCGAGAAGGCAGTGGCCAATCCGCCGCCTTCGCTTGCCAACGACACGCTGGTGAAGGTCGCCGCGAAGTAGCGCGGGCGTATGAGCGACGGCACGCACGATGCGCCGCTGGTCTCGATCCGCGGCCTCTCCAAGGCTTACATCCGCGGCGACCAGTCGATCCCCGTGCTCGTCGACATCAACCTCGACGTGCAGGCGGGCGATTACGTTGCGCTGATGGGGCCTTCGGGCTCGGGCAAGTCCACGCTCCTCAACCTCATCGCCGGCATCGACAAGCCCACGTCGGGGCAGATCCTCGTGGCCGGCGTCGACATCGCGCAACTCACCGACTCGGAGCTAGCCGCGTGGCGCGCGACACACGTCGGCTTCATCTTCCAGTTCTACAACCTGATGCCGGTGCTCACGGCGTTCGAGAACGTCGAGCTGCCGCTGCAGCTCACCTCCCTCGGGCGCGCCGACCGCCGCGAGCGGGTGCGCAACGCGCTCGCGCTCGTCGGCCTATCCGACCGCATGGATCATTACCCCAACGAGCTCTCGGGCGGCCAGCAGCAGCGCGTCGCGATCGCGCGCGCGCTGATCGCCGATCCC
>CAZIZD010000194.1:0-8458 GCA_964543615.1 uncultured Alcaligenaceae bacterium
ACGTTGGTGGGCACGTTCATGGCGAATAGGATAGCAAGGCGGCGTTGGTCAGGGCGCGGACTTGCTGCGCACCACGAGTTCGGCGTAGCTGGTCGCAGGATCCGTCTCGCGAGACAGGTGAAATCCGGGCAGCGGCGCCATGAGCACCTCGGCCGTGGTGCGCACGATGCAGCCGCTTCCCACGTGACCGCCGATTACGTGTCCGCGTGCGTCGCTGACGCTCGCGTGCAGGTGCGCGCCGTCGCGCGTGAGCGTGCCGGCCAGCGACACGATCTCGAGCGGGCCTTCGACGATGTCCGCTTCCGGCTTTCCCGCGAACCGCAGCGCCGCCCGGCTCAAGCTGCCGATGCCCGACACGACGAAGGCGCCGTCGTCGCCCGCGTGAAGCAGAAGCGCGTCGCGCAGGTCGTCGCCGGGCACGAGACGCACCGGGATCACGCCTCCGGCACCTCGATGTCGAGCAGCGGCGCGTACTGCTGCGCGCCGAAGATGTCGGGGTCGCCCGGGCTGCCGCTCGGACGCGTGCGATAGATCGTGAACTTGATCGCGTTCCCCGGATCGAACTCGACGAAGTCGGCAATGCGCGAGTCCGGAATGCGATAGAGCGCGCACACCGATTCGCGCGTGAGCACCTTGGCGCGCTTGACGCGCTCGTAGTTAGCCTTGTCAGTGAAGATCACGTCGAACGTGATCAGGTCGACCCCCGCGTTCTTGCTGCGGATGGTCTTGGCGAGGGTTGAGAGCTTGGCCATGGGTCAGCCGACCGTCACGAGGTGCGTCGGGAACAGCTCCAGCGGATCGTCGCAGCGCAGCGTGTGGTTGAGCGTCCAGCGATAGGCGGGGCTCGCGCGCAGCACCTCGTCGAGCGCGAACGCCACAGAGCCCGCAGAGCCCTTCACCTCCGGCAACCGCGCGTAGAACATCTGGCGCGTGCCGATCATCGTGAGCTCCTCGGCCATCTCGACCGTGGGCGCGACGCCCTGCACCAGGATGCAAAGCTCGTGCGCCGGCCGGTCGCGGTTGGGCTCGAGCGCGCCCATGATGCCGTCGCGCCCATAGACCGTGTAGTGAAGCTCGTAGCCCGTCTCGCCGAAGCGCTCGCGCACCTTGTCGCGCGCCCACGCGATCACCTGGTCGACGTGCGCGATCGTGTACGGGTCGCGAATGCCCACCATGCCCACGTAGCGCTCGCCCACTTTGCCCGCGCCTTCGAGCTTGACGCGGAATTCCGGCGCGCGCTTGAACTGCGCGCCCGTGATGCGCGTGGTCTTTTCTGCGATCTGCTCGTAGACGCACGCGGACATGTCGAGCGTGCCGCCCGCGACGTGCTCGTAGTAAGGGTTGGAGCGCTCGTACATCGCGTGCCCGGCGACCGATGCGACGGTGCAGCGCTGCACCGGCGCCATCGCGGTGACCTCGACGGCGTCCTGCGTCACCTTGCCCAGCACCGTCTCCTTTCCGCCGTAGGGCTCGGCGCAGAACGACGCGCATTCGAGCACTTTGCCGAGGTAGTAGGCCTGGGCCTCGGGAAATCCATGGTGGATCGCGGGCGCCGCGAAGACACACGAGTCGCTGCTGCGTCCGCCGATGATCACGTCGGCCCCCTGCTCCAGCAAACGGATGAAGGGATGCACGCCGGCCATCGCAACCACGCGGGACGTCGCATCGAGCTCGCTCTCGGTGAGGTCGGCGTGACCCTCGAGGCCGAGTACCTTCTCGCCGCGCCGCATGCGATCGCGAATCAGGCGGCGATCGACTTCGGAGTAGAAGTAGCCGAGCTTGAACGGTGCAAGCCGATGCTTGGCCGCAAGCTCGCGGATGACGCGCACGTACAGGTCCACGCGGCTGTTGGATCCCGTGTCGCCCGACGAGCCGATGATCATGGGCACGCGGAGCTCGCGGGAGGCGACCAGCATCAATTCGAGGTCGTGCGTCTGCCACGCGAGGGGGCTCGTGGAGGTGTCGGAGCCGAGCGGAATGGGACCCACGTCGTCGCTGCCCGAGTCGGCGGCGATGTAATCGGGCCTGGCCGCCACTCCGATGCGGAAGCTTTCCTCGCGCGTGGGTGCGAATCCCAGGTGGCCGTTGGGGCATATGATGCGCAACAATTCCATGACGCCGATCATAGCAAGCGCAACTGCGCATCGATACGGTACGATGGTCCCGTCACGTCCTGCGGAATGCGCCATGCCCACGTTCGCTCGCAACGTCCTCGCGCCTGCCTTCGCATTGTCCCTGACCGTCGCGCTGTCGTTCGGGCTGGCCGCCACGGCCGCGGCGCAGTCCATGCCCAGGCAGATCCGTCTCGTGGTGCCCTTTGCCGCGGGCGGCAGCAACGATGTCATCGCGCGCGCCCTCGCTGGGCCGCTCTCCACACGATTGGGCGTGCCGGTCATCGTCGAGAACAAGGCCGGTGCAGCGGGCGTGATCGGTGCCGACTACGTGGCCAAGTCGCCCAAGGACGGCTCGGTGCTGCTCCTCACGTCGTCGAGCTTCCTCACTGCCGCGGCCACGCAAAAGGAGCTTCCGTACGATCCCCTGGCGGCGTTCGTGCCGGTCGCGATGGTGGGCCGCGGTCCGATGATCCTCGTCGTGTCCGCGACTACGCCGTACAAGACGCCCGCCGACGTGGTGAGCGCGGCGCGCGCGAAGCCCGGCGTACTCAACTACGGCACGGCAGGCGTCGGCTCCATCGCGCACCTCACCACTGAGCTTCTCGACGACTCGGCCAAGGTCTCGATGGTGCACGTGCCCTACAAAGGCGCATCGCTCGCGGCTACCGACCTCGCCGCAGGACAGATCCAGGTGATGATCAGCAACTACAGCACCGTCGCGCCGCTCATGAAGGGCGGCAAGATCCGCGGCGTGGGCGTGACATCGGCCAAGCCGCACCCAGCGTTTCCCGACATGCAGCCCATTGCCACGGTCGCGCCGGGCTTCGACGTGGACATCTGGGTCGGCGTCTTCGCGCCCGCGGGCACGCCCGACGCGATCGTCGCGAAGCTCAACCAGGAGATCAACGCGGTCGCCGCGTCGGCCGATCTCACGCCCGTGCTCGAGCCCGATGGCACGTTGCCCGAAGCGATCTCGTCCGCGACGTTCGCCGCGCGCATGAAGGACGAGCTCGCCCAGTGGAAGAAGATCGCGGCCGATCACAAGATCGTAGCGGAATGAGCTCGGCGCTTACGATGACCCAACCCATCCTCATCGCAGGCGCCGGTCCCGTCGGCCTCACGCTGGCCGCGGAGCTCGCGCGCTACAAGGTCCCGTTCCGCATCGTCGACAGGGCGCCCGCGCCCACCGACAAGTCCAAGGCCATCGCCATGTGGCCGCGCACGCTCGAGCTCCTCGAGCGCATGGGATGCGCGGGCGAGTTCACGAAGACAGGACTGCAAACGCCGGGCGCCAACATCTTCTCGGGTCGCGAGCACATCGCGCGCGTCGCCTTCGGCGATCTCGACTCGCGCTTCCGTTACCTGCTGCTCATCCCGCAGTCCAGGACCGAGCGCATCTTGAGCGCGCATCTCGCTTCCCTTGGCGTCGCGGTGGAGCGCAGCACCGAGATCACGGGACTCGTGACCGGTCCGCATGGCGTGGCGTGTACGCTGCGCCGCGCCGACGGGTCGAGCGAGCGGATGGACGCGAGCTGGCTCGTGGGCTGCGACGGCGCGCGCTCGTTCGTGCGCCAGGCGCTCGGACTCGCGTTCGAAGGCGACACCATCGACGAGACCTTCGTGCTGGCCGACGTGCACGTGGACGGCGCCGGCGTCCCCACGGACGAGCTTGCCATCTTCTGGCACGAGGAAGGTATCGCGGTCTTCTTCCCGATCGCGCCGCGCCGCTATCGCATCATCGCCGATGCCGGCACCAACGTGCGGCACGATCCCACGCTGGCGGAAATCCAGGCACTCGTCGATCGCCGCGGTCCGGGCGGCGTCACGCTCTCCGACCCCATCTGGCTCTCGGGCTTCGTCATCAACGAACGCAAGGTGAACACGTTCCGGTCGGGACGCGCATTCGTCGCAGGCGATGCTGCGCACATCCACAGCCCCGCAGGCGGCCAGGGCATGAACACCGGAATGCAGGACGCGTTCAATCTCGCGTGGAAACTTGCACTCGTCGCGCACGGGCGCGCGGCGCCCGCCCTGCTCGACAGCTACGACCTCGAGCGCAGCGACGTCGCGAAGCAGATCCTTGCCGATTCGGGACGGCTCACGCGCGTGGCGACGATGCACGGTTCGCTCGCACAGCACCTGCGCAACTTCGTCGCCCATCGCATGCTCGGCCTGCCCTTCGTGCAGCACGCTATGGCCGACAAGCTCGCCGAGATCACGATCGGCTATCCCACGAGTCCGCTCAATGCGGGATCGGCGGAGGGCCTGAAGGGTCCGCGGCCGGGAGCGCGCATCGTCGATGCGAAGCCGTTCGGCGCGGGGAACTCGCCGCGGTTCGCGCTGATGGTGCACGAGACGCCGGCCGTGCGCGCATTGATGAAGAAGTACGCGGACCTCGTGGAGCCTGCGCTGCGCACGCCGCCGGACCCCTCCGGCATCTGGCTCGTTCGTCCCGACGGGTACGTCGCCGCGGTGGCGCACGCAAGCAACGTCCCGATCGTCGAGGCGTGCCTCGCGCGGATCGCGGACGGCACGTAACGCCGAACGCGAGCTACCTCACCGCGATCGTCGACGCGGGACCCTCGCCCACGATGTGCAGCAGCACGGGCTCGCCCTTCGTCCGCGCGAAGTGCGCGACGTTCATCGGCTCCACGATGACGCTGCCCGGCGGCAATGCGCGCAGCTTGCCCTCGTCGAAGCGCTCGCCCTGCGCGTAGTACAAGGTGCCCGAGAGGACGGTCGCGATCCGCCACATCTCGCCGTGCACGTGCGGCGCGATCGTGGTGTTGGCCGGAAGCCGGGTCTGCACCGCGTAAACGCCCGGCTGCGCGGGATCGCCCACGAGCACGGCCGTCTCGTACCCCGCGTGCGCAGGGTCTGGCGCGAAGCGCATCTCCGCGGGCGTCTGCGCAAAGAGGTGATCGAGGCCGCTGCCCGCCTGGGCGGCGCCCCATCCCACCGCGATCATCACCGCGATCACGACAATGCCGAGCGAGAGTCGGTTCATGACGGAGGTCCTAGCGTGGAAAATCGGGAAGAGGTACGACGGAGACGCCGGCGGGGGGCGGCGTGTGCGCGACGTTGAGCACCATCGAGACCAGCGCGAAGTAGCCGACGAGCGCCACGAGATCGACGACTCCGCGTTCGCCAAAGCGATCGCGGGCCTCGCGGTAGGTCGCCTCGTCAACGCCGCGCTGCGCCATGAGCTCGGCGACGAAGTCGTAGACGAAGGCCTCCTCATCACTCATGTCCTTCGGGCGGCGGCCGCAGCGCAGCGCCTCGATCGCCGATTCGCTGGTGCCTTCGTTGCGGGCGAGGTCCACGTGGATCGCCCATTCGAAGGACTGCCGCCAATCGCGCGCGACGATCAGCGTCGCGAACTCCGACACGCGCCGCGACAGCGCGCTGTCGAAACGCAGATACTCTCCTGCCTTCTGCAGGTGCTGCATGAGGCGCGGGCTGCGCAGGAGCGGAATGAACGGCCCCTTCACGCCTTTGCGCGGACCGGCGATGAGCTCGTCGGCGGCGGCGCGTTGCGCGTCGTCCATCGCTTCGCGGGAGAGCGGCGGCATGCGGTCTAGCCAGGTTTCCATGGCCATCCTTAGCGGGTCGAGGTGACTGCGAGCGCGACCGCGCTCGCGACGAGAAAGGCCGCGGCGATTCCGCCCGCGACCGCGAAGGCTTGCGGACGGTCCGCGAGGCCGATGACCAGGAGCGGGCCTGCCAGCTGGCCCGCCGCGAAGGCGGACGTCATGGCGGCCATGAGACGCGTCCCCGACGCGCCCCCGACACGCCGTGCCTCCTGCAAACCCGTCATGGTCACGACCATGAAGGTGCTGCCGACGCACACCGCGCCGACGACGAGCATCGCGCCGCCCGTGCCGAAGGTTGCGGCGGCGACACCCAACGCCATGACGGCGTGCGCGGCGGCCCACGCGCGGCGCGGTTGCGATCCGAGGTAGGACACGACCAGCGTGGAGCATGCAGCGGCGAGTCCGAAGACCGGCCACACGAGCCCGATCTGCGCGGGATCGTCCAGCACGCGCTTGGCGAGCAGAGGCAGGTAGGTGGCCGGCACGATGTAACCGAGTCCGAACGCGGAATAGCAGACCACCAGCATCCAGGCCTTGCCATCGAGTGGACCCGTCTTCTCCTGCGAGGCGGCGGCGACGGCCGACGAGGACGAAAGCGGTCGCCAGGCAAGCGCAGCGACGACCGACGCGGCGACACCCAGCGTGAGCCATCCCTCGCGCGCGTCCCCGTGCAGCGCGAGCACGGCCAGGACGAGGGCGCCGGCCAGCGCGATGCCCACTCCCACACCCGAGAACACGCCGCCGGCCCAGCGGGCGCGATCGCATTCGGCGAGCTTGCGCAAGGCCCACGCCGCGGTGCCGATGAGCACCAGCGCGCTGGCCGCCCCCGCGACGAAGCGCCAGGCAAGCCACGTCGCGAATCCCGCCGTCAAGCCCATCAGGAGCGTGCTCACGGCCACGCCTGCGAGACCCCATTTCGCGAGGTTGCCGGGCGGCACGCGGACGAAGCCGCAGGCGATCGACCCCGCGAGATACCCCGCGTAGTTGGCGGCGGCCAGGGCGCTGCCCTGGGCGAGCGACACGCCCGCCATGGCGGGGAGGAGCGGCGTCAGCGCGAAGCGGCCGATGCCCATGCCCGCCGCGAGGGCCGCGAGCCCGGCGATCACCGCCGCCGTCGCGCCCCCGCCCGAAGTCTCCACACGCATGGACCGTCATCCTACGCCCGCTTGTTATTCTTGAAAACTGAATATTTGTGAATTGTTTGTTCTCTGATGCAGAATAGCCGCGATGGAGCTCTCCGACCTCGTGATCTTCCGCGCCGTCGTTCGCGAAGGCGGGATCGTGCGCGCGGCGCGCAAGCTGAACCGGGTCCCGTCCAACGTGACCACACGGATCAAGCAGCTCGAGGCGTCGATGGGGGTGCAGCTCTTCACGCGCGACCGGCAGCGCCTGTCCCTGTCGCAAGGCGGGGAGCGCCTGCTCGAGTACGCGGACCGCATGCTCCTGCTCTCGGACGAGGCGAAGTCCGCGGTGGCCGACGCCGCCCCGTCCGGCGTGCTCCGCCTCGGGGCCCTGGAAAGCACCACCGCGAGCCGGCTGCCGGCGGTGCTGGCGGCGTATCACGCGGCGCACCCCGCAATGAGCGTCGAACTCTCGACCGGCACCAACGACGCGCTCACCGCCGCGGTGCTCGAGCGCCGTGTGCAAGCCGCGTTCGTGGCCGAGGCGCCGAGCGATCCGCGGCTAGCGTTCCTCCCGCTGTTCCGCGAGCGGCTCGTGATCATCTCGGCGACCGGCCACCCGCCCATTCGGCGCCCCGCCGACGTGGCGGGCGACTCGGTTATCGCGTTTCCCAACGGCTGCTACTACCGGCGCGTGTTGCAGCGCTGGATCGGCGAGCGCCGGCTGCCGACGCTGCGCGTGCTGGAGCTCGCGTCGTATCACGCCATCGTCACGTGCGTGGCGGCGGGCACGGGCATTGCGCTCGTGCCGGAATCGGTGCTCGCGACCGTGCAACACGCGAACGTCACGCGCCATCGCCTGCCGCGCGTGCGCTCGGAAGTGGTGACTCCGCTCGTCTGGCGGCGCGAAGGCGATACGCCCGCGCTGGCCGCGTTGCGCGACCTCCTCGTCGCGCGCAAGCGGCGCTAGCCGCCTGTTAGTTGTCCGACCCCGTGTCTTCGGGGCCCGCCGGGCGCGTGGGCGCCTCGCCCGCGGACCACTTCCAGTCGCGCACCTCCGGCATGTCGTCGCCGTACTCGCGGATGTAGTCGTGATGGCGAAGCAGCGTGTCGCGCAACTCCTGCCGCAGGTACGCGGTGCGCGCGCCCATCTCGGGCAGGAGGTCGAGCACGCTCTCCACGAGATGGAAGCGGTCGATCTCGTTGCGCACGCACATGTCGAAGGGCGTGGTGGTGGTGCCCTCCTCCTTGAAGCCGCGCACGTGGAAGTTGGCGTGACCGTTGCGGCGATACGTGAGCTTGTGGATGAGCGTGGGGTAGCCGTGGAACGCAAACACCACCGGGCGATCGACCGTGAAGAGCGCGTCGAAGTCCGCATCGGGCAATCCGTGCGGATGGTCGCGCGGCGGCTGCAGCTTCATGAGGTCGACCACGTTGACCACGCGCACCTTGAGATCCGGTAACGCGCGCCGCAGGAGATCGACTGCCGCCAGCGTTTCGAGCGTGGGCACGTCCCCGCAGCACGCGAGCACCACGTCGGGTACATAGTTCCCCCCGAAGCGTCGCTGCGCGACGCCTCCCCCCAGGGGGCTCCCGCCTTGCGGCGGCCCGTCGGCGGGGTCGCCACGAT
>CAZIZD010000195.1:0-8407 GCA_964543615.1 uncultured Alcaligenaceae bacterium
CGAGGTGGTGGAGGGCCAGTACCGCACCACCCAGACCGACGTGCAGAAGCAGTCCGCCGTGTCGGGCTCCTCCGCGCCTGTCAAGCTGAGCTTCCAGACGCCTGCCGGCGGCACGTACAAGGTCGTGTCCGCGAGCAACACGCCGGACGAGAAGGGCACATGCTCGTTCGCCGGCGGCAAGACTTGCGACGCTGCGGCGTACTTCGACGGCGCCTGCGCGCCGCAGCCGGTGGGCAACGTGACGCGCGCCGCGCCTCCGGCCAAGACCATCGCCGCGCGCTTCGACTGCGCCGGCGGCAAGTGGATCGACGCGACCTTCATCAACGGGCCCAAGAGCAGCGTGCGCCTCGCGCTGTCCGACGGCCGCAAGCTTTCGCTGCCGCAGGCGATGTCCGGGTCCGGCGCGCGCTATGCGAACGCCGATGAGTCGTTCGTGTTCTGGAACAAGGGCAACACGGCGTTTGTCGAAGAGAAGGGCAAGACGACGTTCGAAGCCTGCGCCACCAAGGCATGAACTCCGTCGCCATCGCATTGCCCGTGCTCGGCTGCACGTTCGCGGGGGGTCTCGCCGGACTCGCGCTGCACGGGCGCCTGCCGGATCACCACCGCGAGGGCGACTCGAAGGATGTCGTCAAGCTCGTGATGGGGCTCATCGCCACGGTCTCGGCGCTGGTGCTGAGCCTCCTCATCTCCTCCTCGCATCGCTCGTACGAAGCGCAGCAGGCGGAGGTCCAGCAGATGGCGGTGCACATCTTCCAGCTCGACCGCGCACTGAAGCGCCTCGGTCCCGATGCCGAGGAAGGACGACGCGTCCTGCGCGGTATCGTGCAGGCCGAGGTCGACCGTGCCGACGGCGGCCGCCTGCTGCGCCCGGACGAGACTCCGCTCGAAGCCCAGCGTGCCGCGGCGACGCTGTTCGAGCACATAGGCTCGATGAAGCCGGCCGACGAGACGCAGCGCTTCGTGCAGACACGCGTGCTGCAGCTCATCAGCCAGCTGGGCGACACCCGTCTCCTGCTCTCCGAGCAGGCGCGCGGAGCGATCTCGTGGCCGTTCCTCGTGATCCTCACGTGCTGGCTCACCATCCTGTTCGTGGGCTTCGGATTGCTCGCGAAGCGCAACACGACGATCGTGGTGTCGCTCCTGCTGGGCGCACTGTGCGTGTCGGGCGCGGTGTTCCTGATCCTCGAGATGAACCGGCCCTATACCGGCCTGATGCAGGTTTCGATCGACCCCGTCCGCTACGTCCTGGGCAGGATGGGCCAGTAACCCAAGGAGGAAGTTCGACATGCAGCTCAAGTACGCAGGAATCTCACCCTATGCGCGCAAGGCGCTCGTCGTGATCCACGAGGCAGGCATCGCGGACCGCGTCCGCCTCGACGTGGTCAAGATGAAGGAGGAGCCTCAGTCCATCCTGCCCCACAACCCGCTCGCCAAGGTTCCCGCGCTGGTGCTCGACGACGGCACCGCCATCTTCGATTCGCCGGTGATCTGCGAGTATCTCGACGCCGAGTTCGGCGGACGACGGCTGCTCGCGGCCTCGGGCCCCCAGCGGTGGCGCGCACTCACGCGCCAGGCGCTCGCGGACGGCGTCCTCGACGCCGCGCTGCTCGTGCGGCAGGAGCGCCTGCGTCCCGCGGAGCTGCAATCGAAGGACTGGATCGCGCAGCAGCTGGGCAAGGTCTACGGGGGACTCGACCGCCTCGAGCAGGAGGCGCCTGGATTCGGCGATCTCGACCTGGGGCTAGTCGCGGTCGGATGCGCCTGCGGTTACCTGCCGCTGCGCCTTCCGGAGATTGCGGAGCAGCGCGCGCGCTGGCCTCGTCTTCACGCGTGGTTCGACGAAATTTCCAAGCGGCCGTCGTTCGCGAAGACGGTGCCGGTGCTCTAGCGGCGCGCCGGCAGCTGGAAGCGAGCGACGTTGATGTCTTCCTTGTTGGTGGAATAGACCACGAGCGTCGTGCCGCCCGCGACCGCCAGGAACGGATAGCCGTAGCGTCCGTGCTTCAGGTAACCCGCGATGCGCGGCTCGTCTTGCGCGTCGTCGCCGACGATCAGGTGACGATCGAACACGACGCCATCGTCGGAGAGCGCGAGCACGACCGGGGTGCGCGGCGTGCGCGTCGAGGGCGCAACGCCCTCGCGCGGCGGCGTGGGACAGTTCACGCAGAACCAGCGACCGTCGGGCAGGCGTCCGAAGTGCGAGCGCGAGACGGAATTGGAAAAGCCGGTGAGCCGCGGTGAAGTCCACGTCTCGCCGTTGTCGCGGCTTTCGGTGACCCCCATGCGCGTGCCGTTCTCGTTGCGCATCATCATGTGCACGACGCCGTCGTCGGTCTCGAACCAGTTGGCTTCGTTGAAGCGGTGCGCGAGCCCGAGGATCGCTGCGCCGCGGCGATGGCCGTACCAGTCGTCGAGGTAGTCCGCGGGCAACCCGGGCATGCCGCGTCGTGACCAGCCCGCCAGGCCCATCGGATCGTCGCTGATCGCGCAGGTGAGATGCGCAGGGAAGATGAGCCGCCCCGTGTGCGTGGCGACAGGCGGCATGAAGCCGAACTGGTTGCGGATGACCACCACGGGATCGGACCACGTGGCGCCGCGATCGTTGGAAACGCGCGCCTCCGTGCGCACGTCGAACACGGAGTGCCCGCCGGCCTCCCAGCGCGCGGCCTCGCGTTCCTTGTCGCGCCCGGGCTCGTAGCGCTCCCATTCGCCGCAGTACGCGACGAGGCGGTCGCCCACGACGCGGATACCCGAAGATACGACAACGCTCGGCGCGTGACGTCCGGGCCGCGACGGTGCGACGACGCTTGGTTTGGACCACGTGCGTCCCACGTCGTCGGAGACCGCCATCAGCATCTCCTGCCCCGCCTCCTCCTCGTCGCGCGCGCACGAGGACCACGTCGCGTACACGCGCGCGCCGTCCCACGCGAGTTGCGCCTGGTGGTTGAACGCCTTGCCCTCGCGTCCGCGAAAGAGGGAGACGTGCTCGACGTCGAGGCGTTCGGGCGCGACCTCGCCCCAGCGATTGGTGATCGGTGATGCTTCTTGCGTCATGGTGCGCAGGACCCTGATCAGTCGGCCGTGATCTTCGCGTCCTGGATCACCTTGCGCCAGCCCGCGATGTCGGCATTGAGGAAGGCCTGCAGTTGCGCCTGCGTCATCGGCTCGGGGATGATCGCGCCCTGCGACGCGTAGCGCTCCTTCACGTCGGGCAGCGAGAGGACGTGCTCGACCTCGGCGCGAACCTTGTCGATGCGGTCTGCGGGCGTGCCCGCGGGCACGTAGAGCATCGTCCACGTGAAGACGTCGAAGCCCGTGAAGCCCAGCTCCGCGATGGAGGGCACGTCGGGCAGCGACGGCAGGCGCGAGGCGGTGGTCACCGCGAGCGCGCGCAACTTGCCGGCCTTCACGTGCGGCGACGCACTCACGACGCTGTCCATCATCATGGGCACGTGGCCCGCCATCACGTCGATGAGCGCAGGACCGCTGCCCTTGTACGGAACGTGCAGCATGTCGAGGCCTGCCGCGCGCTTGAAGAGCTCCATGCCGAGATGCGAAGGCGATCCGTTGCCGATCGAGGCGTAGTTGAGCTTGCCCGGCTGCGCCTTGGCCATCGCCACCAGGTCCTTCAGCGACTTGGCGGGAAAGTCGGGCGACACCACGAGCAATAGCGGCGCCTTGGCGACGAGCGCCACGGGGATCACGTCCTTCGCCGGGTTGGGCGCGGGCGCCGTCGGCGCGAACAGGAGATTGCGATTGACGTAGCCGGTGATGAGCAGCGTGTAGCCGTCGCCTGCCTGCGCCGCGGCGAAATCGGCGCCGAGCTGCCCGCTCGCTCCCGGCTTGTTGACGACGACGACCGGCTGCTTCCAGTCGTCGGACATCTTCTGCGCGATCACGCGCGTGACGAAGTCGGTCGTGCCGCCCGGCGCGTAGGGGACGATGACCTCGATCTGGCGCGAGGGATAGGGTTGGGCCCAGGCGCCGCTGGCCGCCGCCAGCGCCAGCAGCAGGAGATGCAACGCGCGAATCCGGAAACCGTTCATGGATGGAGTCCTCCGGGGAGGCCGGACGTGCGCCGGCTCGATACGCCGCATCGTAGGCGCGCGGCTTCGTTGCGTCCATTGCGATTTCGATGGCAGTTGTATTACCTTTTATGGCAATTATGGAACCCGCCGACTTCCGCGCCTTCCTCGCCGTCGCCCACGAGCTCCACTTCGGCCGCGCGGCCGCGCGCCTGAACATCACGCCCCCGCCGCTCACGCGCCACATCCAGCGCATCGAGCGGGAGCTCGGCGCGCGCCTGTTCGACCGCACCAGGCGCACGGTGACGCTGACCGCCGCCGGCGCGGCGCTGAAGATGGAGGCCGAGCGCCTGCTCGCGCAGCTCGAGGCGCTGCCCATCCACGTGCAGCGCGCCGCGGGCGGCGATTCCGGAACGCTTCGCGCGGGCGTGATCAGCGCGGCGCTGTTCTCGCAGGCCCGCGTGCTGCAGGCGGCGATGCGCAGGGCGATGCCCGCCGTGCGCATCGAGTGGCAGGTCGAGAGCTCGGCCGACCAGGTCGAGGCGCTGCGGCAGAACCGCCTCGACCTCGGATTCGTGCACACGCCGATCGAGCACGAGGGCCTCGTGCTGCGGCAGGTGCTGCGCGAGCCGCTGGTCGTCGCGCTGCCGTCGAGCCATCCGCTGGCCGCGAGGAAGTCGATACCGCTGCGCGCGCTGCGGGGCGACGTCTTCGTGGTCGCCACCCGCGAGCGGGTGCCGAGCTACTACGACCGATTCATCGCCGCCTGCCACGCCGCGGGCTTCGAGCCGCGCCTCGCGCACCAGCGGCAGACGATGGTGAACTTCCTCGGGCTGGTCGCGATCGGCGCCGGCGTCACCGTCGTTCCAGTTTCGGTCACGCGGGTCGCAGTGGAAGGAACGCGCTACGTGAGGCTGTCCGGCGACGTCCCGCACTCCGAGCTTTCGGTCGTGTGGAGCCCCGACAACCCTTCTCCCGTGCTGGCGCGCGCCTTGCGCCTGATGCCTGCCCGGGCGGGTTGACGCGACGGCTCCCCCGCGACGCGGGACTCGCGACGACGCGCCTCGACTTCCGCGTTCATTCGGACCATCCCTTGCCGCGCGGCGCGCCGGCGTCCGCGACCGCAACCGCGGTCATGTTGACGATGCGCCGCACGGTCGACGACGGGGTCATGATGTGCACGGCCTTTGCAGCGCCGAGCAGAATTCCGCCGACGGTGATGCCGCCCCCGGCGGTGACGCGCAGGGCGTTGTAGGTGATGTTCGCGGCGTCGATGTTGGGCATCACGAGGAGGTTCGCGTCGTCCGTCAGCCCCGAGTCGGGGAACTCGGCCTCGCGGATGCCCTTGGACAGCGCGCTGTCGGCGCGCATCTCGCCGTCGACCGCGAGGCCCGGTGCGCGCTCGAGGACGATCTCGAGCGCCTCGCGCATCTTCACCGCGGAGGGCGCGTCCGAGCTGCCGAAGTTCGAGTGCGACAGGAGCGCGACGCTCGGCTTGACCCCGAAGCGCTGCACCTGCTCGGCCGCCAGCAGCGTCATCTCGGCGATCTCCGCAGCACTCGGGTCGCGGTTGACGTGCGTGTCGCAGATGAAGAGTTGCCGCCCCGGCAGGATCAGCATCTGCATGACGCCCATCGTCTTCACACCTTCGCGCATGCCGATCACCTGCCGGACGTAGCGCAGGTGCGACTGCGAGTTGCTGGTGGTGCCGCACAGCATCGCGTCGGCATCGCCGCGATGCACGAGCATTGCCGCGACCAGCGTGGGCCGCGTGCGCATGTCCTCCTGCGCCTGGCGGCGCGTGACGCCCTTGCGCCGGGCGAGCCGGTGGTACTCCGTCCAGCAGTCGCGGAAGCGCGGGTCGTCCAGGATGTTCACACCGTCGCAGTCGCCGCCCAGCGTGAGCCGCAGCCCCAGCTTCTGGATGCGGCTCGCGATGATGTCGGTGCGGCCGACGAGGATGGGTCGCGCGAGGCCCTCGTCCACCGCGGCCTGCGCGGCGCGCAAGACCCGCTCGTCCTCGCCTTCGGCGTAGATCACGCGCTTGGGCGACTTCTTCGCCGCGGCGAACACGGGCTCCATGGTCGCGCCCGACTCGTACACGAAGCGCGACAGCTGCTCGCGATACTTGTCGAAGTCGGCGATCGGCCGCGTCGCCACGCCGCTGTCCATCGCGGCCTTGGCGACCGCGGGCGCCATGGTCGTGATGAGGCGCGGGTCGAACGCGCGCGGGATGAGGTAGTCCGGACCGAACGGCGGCGTGGCTTCGCCGTAGGCGAGCGCCACGATGTCCGAGGGCTCGGCGCGAGCGAGCTCGGCAAGCGCGCGCGTTGCCGCGAGCTTCATCGCCTCGTTGATCGTGGTCGCGCCGCAGTCGAGCGCCCCTCGGAAGATGAACGGGAAGCAGAGCGAGTTGTTGACCTGGTTGGGGTAGTCCGACCGGCCCGTGCCCACGATGCAGTCGGGACGCGCAGCCTTGGCGAGCTCGGGGCGGATCTCGGGCTCGGGATTGGCCATGGCGAGGATGATGGGCCGGTCCGCCATGCGCTTGACCATCTCGGGCGTGAGCACGCCGGGGCCGGAAAGCCCGAGGAACACGTCGCAGCTGCCGATGACGTCGTCGAGCGTCGCAGCCTTCGTGTCCTGCGCGTAGCGCGCCTTGTCGGGGTCGAGCTTGCCGCGGCTCTTCGAAAGCACGCCCTTGCTGTCGAGCACGAAGATGTTCGCGGGGTCGAGGCCGAGGCTCACCTGCAGGTCGAGGCACGCGATGGCGGCCGCGCCCGCGCCGGAGCACACGAGCTTCACCTTTCCGATGTCCTTGCCGACGATGCGCAGCGCATTCAGCACTGCCGCGGCGGCGACGATCGCGGTGCCGTGCTGGTCGTCGTGGAACACCGGGATCTTCATGCGCTCGCGCAGCTTCTTCTCGATGTAGAAGCACTCGGGCGCCTTGATGTCCTCGAGGTTGATGCCGCCGAACGTGGGCTCGAGCGCGGCGACCACCTCGACGATCTTGTCGGGGTCGGACTCGCCGATCTCGATGTCGAACACGTCGATGCCGGCGAACTTCTTGAAGAGGCAGCCCTTGCCCTCCATCACCGGCTTGCCGGCGAGCGCGCCGATGTTGCCGAGGCCCAGCACCGCGCTGCCGTTGGTGATCACCGCGACCAGGTTGGCCTTCGCGGTGTAGCGCGCAGCGAGCGAAGGATCGTGCTGGATCGCCGTGCACGCGTAGGCCACGCCGGGCGAATACGCGAGCGAGAGGTCGCGCTGGTTCGCTAGCGTCTTGGTCGGCGCGATGGATATCTTTCCGGGCGTCGGGAATTCGTGATACTCGAGTGCGTCGCGCTTGAGCTGCTCTTCGGCCATGATCATGTCCTCCTGACATCGGGTCGGGCGCGGGCCCGACCTACTTCTTCTTGGGTGGCAGCACGTCCGTGCACACGCCCTCGAACACTTCCGCCGTCATGCCGATCGACTCGCAAAGCGTCGGGTGCGGATGGATGGTCTTGCCGATGTCGGCAGGATCGGCGCCCATCTCCACTGCGAGGCAGACTTCGCCGATGAGATCGCCCGCGTGCGTGCCGACGATACCGCCGCCGATGCAGCGATGCGTCTCCTCGTCGAACAGCAGCTTGGTGAAGCCTTCGTCGCGGCCGTTGGCGATCGCGCGCCCCGAGGCGCTCCAGTTGAAGACCGCCTTGCCATACTTGATGCCCTTCTTCTTGCACTCGTCCTCGGTGAGGCCCGCCCACGCGACTTCCGGATCGGTATACGCGACCGACGGAATCTGGCGTGCATCGAAGAACGACTTCTCGCCCTTGGCGGCCTCCGCGGCGACGTGGGCCTCGTGCACGGCCTTGTGCGCGAGCATCGGCTGGCCGACGATGTCGCCGATCGCGAAGATGTGCGGCACGTTCGTGCGCATCTGGCGGTCGACGTCGATGAAGCCGCGATCGGTCACCGCCACGCCGGCGTTCCCGGCCTCGATCGCCTTGCCGTTCGGACTGCGGCCCACCGCGACGAGCACGAGGTCGTAGGTCTGCGGACCGGAGGGCGCATTCTCGCCCTCGAATGCGACCTCGATGCCCTGCGGCGTGGCCTTGGCCGACACCGTCTTCGTCTTGAGCATGATCCTGTCGAAGCGCTTGGCGTTGAACTTCTCCCACACCTTGACGAGATCGCGGTCGGCGCCGACCATGACGATGTCGAGCATCTCGACGACGTCGATGCGCGCGCCGAGCGCGGCGTACACCGTGGCCATCTCGAGGCCGATGATGCCGCCGCCGACGACGAGCATGCGCTTGGGCACCGCCTGCAGTTCCAGCGCGCCGGTGGAG
Organism: uncultured Alcaligenaceae bacterium; assembly: GCA_964543615.1. Lineage (GTDB taxonomy): Bacteria > Pseudomonadota > Gammaproteobacteria > Burkholderiales > Casimicrobiaceae > VBCG01. The sequence continues at coordinate 8,369 of CAZIZD010000195.1, forward strand.
TCGATCACGCGAGGATCGTCCGGCATGAACGGGAGCTTG
>CAZIZD010000196.1:0-8373 GCA_964543615.1 uncultured Alcaligenaceae bacterium
TGGCGCGGCCCACCGCGCGCACTGCCAGCGGCTGGCCGATGTGCTTCGCGAGTGCGGCGTACGACCACGTCGTGCCGGCCGGAATCGCGAGCAGCGCGTTCCACACGCGCGACTGGAACTCCGAGCCGGTGAGCACCACGGGTGTCTCGAACGTCCGCCGCTTGCCGTCGAAATACTCCGCGAGCTCGCGCTCGATCTCGTCGAGGTAGCGATGATTGCCGGGCAGCGCGCGAGCGCGCAGGCGCTTCTGCAGCGAGGCCAGCGCGCGTTCCAGACCGCGGCGGTCGACGAAGTCGAGGAGATGCAGGCCGCGATCGTCGGCGAGCGCGAGCATCGCCCCGAGCGGCGTCTCGATCCATCGGGCATGCAGCACGCCGACGTCGCCGGCGCGCGAAGGGGCGGTGCCCACGAGGCGCGCGAACGCCTCGCGGAATCCGCTTGCCGATTCGAATCCCTGGTCGAGTTGCGAGTCGAGCACGGTCTTTCCTTTCCTGATGTCGAGGAGTGCGAGGCCCATGCGCCGCGCGCGGTGATAGGCCTGGAAGGTCATGCCGCAGTAGCGCTTGAACTGCCTGCGCGCGGTCGAGGGGTCGATGCCCATCGCGAGGAGGTCCGCGTCGCGATAGCGGTGTCCGGGCTCCTGCTCGACGGCAACGAGCAGCTTCTCCACGAGCGGCGGCGGCCGTCGCCCGCGATCGAGCGGACGGCACTTCATGCAAGGGCGATAGCCCGCGTGCAGCGCTTCCGACGGCGCGCCGAAGAACTCGACGTTCTCGCGCCTGGGCGTGCGCGCCCGGCACACCGGCCGGCAGAAGATGCCGGTGGTGCGTACGCCGAGCCAGAACACGCCGTCGTAGGACGAGTCCTTGCGCTCGAACGCGCGGAACATCGTGGTGGGGGAGGGCAGGTGCGGCATGGAACGCATACTACCCAGATCGACATCGGCATGCCGCCGGAATTCGGGCAGGCAATTCCTTCAGTGCAAGGATGCGAGCAACCGCATGGTCGCCTCCAGCGCGCGGCGCGCGCGCAGGACGGCAGGCACGGTCTTCGCGAGCGCCTCCTGCGGGATCTCGATGCTGATCGGCGTGTCCGCAGGAATCGCGCGCAGGATGCCCGCGAGGTCGAGCCCGCCTTCGCCCGGCAGCAGCCGCTCCGCGCGCGCCTGGTGCAGCAATCCCTCGAGGGTCGTGGGCCGCTCCGCGGGCGCGTCGCACATCTGGATGTAGCGGATCCACGCGTGCGGCACGCCTGCGATCTCGCTCGCGACGCTGCCGCCGCGATCGAAGTGGATGGGATCGATCAGCAGGCCCGCGTTGTCGCGCGCAGCACCGCCGACGATGCGCGCCGCGGCCGCGAAGTTCTTCGCATCCGTCCATGGCATCGGCTCCACGCACGGCGCGATGCCGAGCGGTGCCGCGAGGTCGCACAGCGCTGCGAGATTGTCGGTGAGCCGCGCTTCGTCGGGATCGTTGCCCGCGACCAGCGCGTTGCGCGCGCCGAGGCGCGCGGCGGTCTCGAGGACTGGAAGGAAATCGCGCACGCGCGTCTGTGGCTTGAGCCGCAGGATCTCGACGTCGAGCGTGGCGATGCCGGTGTCGCGTAGCCGCGCGACGATCTCGCGGATCACCGGAGTGTCGCCGACGGTGTCGTACGCGGGCTCGTTCGGCGTGGCGGGAACCAGGCGCAGGCCGACGTGCGTGTAACCCGCGTCGCGGGCGCAGGTCACCATGTCCTGCGGGGGCAGCTCGAGGACGGTGAGCGCGGAAAGCGAGAAGACGCGAGTCATCTACTTGGCGGTGTCCATGTCGTCGAATACCTGCTGGGCGAGATGGAAGGCGGTGTTGGCCGCGGGCACGCCCGCGTACACGGCGCACTGCATGAGCACTTCCTTGATCTCGTCGCGCGACACGCCATTGTTGGCGGCGGCGCGCACGTGGAGCTTGAACTCGTCGGCGCGGCCGAGCGACGCCGTGATGGCGAGGACGAGGAGGCTCCGCGTGTGACGCGGCAACCCGGGCCGCGTCCAGATCTCGCCCCATGCGTAGCGCGTAATGAAGTCCTGGAACTCCTCGTTGAACGCGTTGCGGTTGGCGAGGCTGCGGTCGACGTGGGCGTCGCCCAGCACCGCGCGGCGCACCTTCATCCCGTTGTCGTACTTCTCATGCTCGCTCACTGGATTGTCCTTCGCGCTGCGCGCTTCGAATCTGATTCGCCCTCGGGGCGGCGCTTCGGGCTCATTGGATTGTTCTCCGCGCTGCGCGCTTCGAATCTGATTCGCCCTCGGGGCGGCCCTTCGGGCTCATTGGATTGTTCTCCGCGCTGCGCGCTTCGAATCTGATTCGCCCTCGGGGCGGCCCTTCGGGCTCATGGCTGCCTCACGAAGGCGAGGAGGGCGGCGGTGAATGCGTCCGCGGCCTCGATGTTGGAGAGGTGCGAGGCGGCGACCTCGGCCACCTTCGCGTTGCGGATCCTCGATGCCATGAACGCGGCATCGGCGGGCGTGGTCACCGGATCGCGCGTGCCTGCAATGATGAGCGTGGGCGCCGCGATGCGCGCGATGTCCTCGCGCAGGTCCGCATCGCGCACTGCGGCGCAGGCAGCGGCGTAGCCTCGCGCGGGCTGGCGCTCGAGCATCGCCTTCATGCGCGCGGTCGTGACCGGATCGCGCTCGACGAACGCGGGCGTGAACCAGCGGCCGATGAGGGCGTCGGAGATCGCGCCCATGCCGTTCTGCTCGACGGTGGCGATGCGCTGGTTCCAGACGTCGGGCGTGCCGATCTTCGGCGCCGTGTTGCAGAGCACGAGCTTCGAAATGCGCGACGGCACATGCGCCCCGAGCCACTGTCCCACGATGCCGCCGAGCGAGAGGCCGCAGAACAGCGCGCGATCGATGCGAAGGTCATCGAGCAGGGCGACCACGTCGAGGCCGAGCGCGTCGATCGAATACGGCCCCGGCGTCACGAGCGAGCTTCCATGTCCGCGCGCGTCGTAGCGCACGAGGTGGAAGTGCGGCCGCAGCGCTTCCACCTGCGGGTCCCACATCGAAAGGTCGGTGCCGAGCGAATTGGACAGCACGAGCGCCGGCTTGCCGGGCGCGCCGTCGGTGCGGTAATGGAGATTGCCGCCGTCGACCTTGGCGAAGGGCATGACCGTCAGCCGTGGTCGAAGAACACGGTCTCGCCCTCGCCCTGCAGGCGCACGTTCCACTCGAGCTTGCCATCCCTCTGCGCGGCGATGAGCGTCCCGCGCCGCGCCCGCGGCACGCTCGAGAGAACGGGGTCCTCGGCGTTCGCGGGGTCGTCCGGGAAGTAGATGCGCGTCTGCAAGTGGCGCAGCATGCCGCGCATGAAGATCGTCACGTTGACGTGGGGCGCCTGCATTCCTCCGTCCCGCGCGGGAACGCGTCCCGGCTTGATGGTCTTGAACCGGAACACGCCGTTGTCGTCGGTGGCCGATCGCCCGAAGCCCGTGAACGCGGCTTCGAGCGGCGCGGATCCCGTGTCCTCGGGATGCGCGTAGCGTCCATTCGCGTTGGCCTGCCAGATCTCGACCACCGCGTCGTCGACGGGCTTGCCGTCGCCGTCGAGAACGCGGCCCTCGATCGCGATGGGCGTGCCCTGCACTCCCGGGGCCACGAGGTTCTCGGTGATGAGCCAGGTGAGGCCGATGCGCAGGTACGGCCCGATGGTCTGGGACGAAGTCGTCTTGAGGCTCATCGCTTCGCTCCCGGCAGGTAGTTCTCCATGGGCGTTTCGTCGCGGCCGCGCAGGACGATGTCGAACTTGTAGCCGAGCGCTTGCTCCGGAATCGTCGACTCCCAATCGAACGTCGAGACGAGGCGCGCTCGCGCGCGCTCGTCCGGGATGCTCGTATACATGGGGTCGTACTCGAGCAGCGGATCGCCCGGGAAGTACATCTGCGTGACGAGACGCGTGACGAACGCGGGGCCGAACAGCGAGAAGTGGATGTGGGCGGGGCGCCACGCGTTGTAGTGGTTGCGCCACGGATATTCGCCGGGACGAATGGTCACGAAGCGATAGCGGCCTTCGGCATCGGTGAGCGTGCGGCCCGCGCCCGTGAAGTTGGGATCGGTGGGCGCGTCGTGCACGTCGCGCGGATGCGGATAGCGTCCCGCCGAATTAGCCTGCCAGATCTCCACGAGGGTGTTCGCGACGGGGCGCGCATTGGCGTCGAGCACGCGGCCGGTGACCACGATGCGCTCGCCGATCGGGTCGCCGGCGTGCTGCTTCGTGAGGTCGAAGTCGTTGGCCATGATGCGGTCGTAGCCGAACACGGGGCCGGTGACTTCCGACAGCGAGGCCTCGATCGGCAGCAAGGGCTGCGACGGGGCGCGCTTCACGGTGGAAGCGTACGGCGGATACAGGAGATCGGGCTGCGTACCGCGGTCGTTGCCGCGGTAGCCGGCCACCGCGCGATGCCGGTCGTCGGGACGTGACGTCATATGAGTTTGCTCTCCTTACAGGCGCTCGATGACGAGCGCGATGCCCTGCCCAACACCGATGCACATCGTGGCAAGGCCGTAGCGGCCGCCCGTGCGCTCGAGCTGATACAAGGCCGTGGTGACGAGGCGCGCGCCGCTGGCGCCAAGGGGATGCCCGAGCGCGATGGCGCCGCCATTGGGATTGACGTGGGCGGCGTCGTCCGCGAGTCCCAGGTCGCGCGTGACCGCGAGCGCCTGCGCCGCGAACGCCTCGTTGAGCTCGATCACGTTCATGTCGCCGATGGTGAGCCCCGTCTTCGCGAGGAGCTTGCGCGTAGCGGGTGCGGGACCGAAGCCCATGATGCGCGGCGGAAGCCCGGCCACCGCACTTGCGACAACGCGCGCACGACGCGTGAGGCCGAACTTCTTCGCCGCCGCTTCGGAGGCGAGCAGCACCGCGCACGAGCCGTCGTTGACGCCGGAAGCGTTCCCCGCGGTGACGGTGCCGTCGGGCTTCACGATCGGCTTAAGCCTGGCCAACGCTTCGAGTGTGGTGGCGCGCGGATGCTCGTCGTCCTTCACGACCACCGGGTCGCCCTTCTTCGACGGAAGGGTCACCGGAACGATCTCGTCGGCGAAGCGGCCGGCCGCGATGGCGGCCGCGGCGCGCTCCTGGCTGCGCAGTGCGAAGGCGTCCTGGTCCGCACGCGCGATGTGGAACTCCGCCGCGACGTTCTCCGCGGTCTCGGGCATCGAGTCGATGCCGTACTTCGCCTTCATGAGCGGATTGACGAATCGCCAGCCGATGGTCGTGTCCTCGATCTTCGCCACGCGCGAGAACGCGCTGTCGGCCTTGGCCATCACGAACGGCGCGCGCGTCATGCTCTCCACGCCGCCCGCGATCATGAGATCGACCTCGCCGGTCTTGATCGCGCGTGCCGCGATCGCGATGGCGTCGAGGCTCGATCCGCACAAGCGGTTGATCGTGGCGCCGGGCACGTCGGCGGGAATGCCCGCGAGCAGCAGCGCCATGCGCCCGACGTTGCGGTTGTCCTCGCCCGCCTGGTTGGCGCAGCCGTAGATCACGTCGTCGACGGCTCTCCAGTCCACGCCGGGATTGCGCTGCATCAGCGCCGCGATGGGCAAGGCGGCGAGGTCGTCGGTGCGCACGCCCGCGAGCGCGCCGCCGTAGCGGCCGATGGGAGTGCGGATGGCGTCGCAGATGAAGGCTTCTGGCATGTCGAAAGGTCCTTATGCGGCTCGTTGGGCAATGCCGTTGGCGAGGGGAACGCCCGTCATCTCGACCAGCTCACCCAGCGTGAGGCCGGGCGCGATGTCGATCACGACGAGCCCCTCGGGCGCGACGTCGATCACGGCCAGGTCGGTGAAGATGCGATTGACGCAGCGCAGCCCGGTGACCGGATACGTGCAGGCCTCGACGATCTTGCTCTCGCCCTGCTTTGTCAGGTGATCCATCATCACGAACACACGCTTCGCGCCGATCGCAAGATCCATCGCGCCGCCGACGGCGGGAATCGCGTCCGGCGTGCCGGTGTGCCAGTTGGCGAGGTCGCCGTTCACCGAGACCTGGAACGCGCCCAGCACACAGCAATCGAGATGGCCGCCGCGCATCATGCCGAACGAGTCGGCGTGATGAAAGTAGGACGCGCCGGGCAGCGCCGTCACCGGTTGCTTGCCTGCGTTGATGAGATCCCAGTCCTCCTCGCCCTTCGCGGGCGAGGGTCCCATGCCGAGCAGCCCGTTCTCCGTGTGCAGGATGATCTCGCGGTCCTGCGGCAGGTGGTTCGCGACCATCGTCGGAAGGCCGATGCCGAGGTTGACGTAGGCGCCGTTGGGGATGTCGATGGCGACGCGGGCCGCCATCTGGTCGCGGGTGAATCGTTGCATCGTGAAGCTCCTTGCCTGGCTACGCTGCCGCGCCGGGGGCCGACGCGGTCTTCACGGCCGCCGGAATCTCGACCACGCGAGATACGAAGATGCCCGGCGTGACGACGGACTCCGGATCGAGGTCGCCCAGGTTCACGATCTCGCGCACCTGTGCGATCGTGCACTTCGCGGCCGCAGCCATGATCGGCCCGAAGTTGCGCGCGGTCTTGCGATAGACCAGGTTGCCCCAGCGGTCGCCGCGCAGCGCCTTGATGAGCGCGAAATCGGCGTGAATCGGATACTCGAGCACGTAGTCGCGCTCGCCGATCCTGCGCGTCTCCTTGCCTTGCGCGAGCGCCGTGCCGAAGCCCGTCGGCGTGTAGAACGCGCCGATGCCCGCGCCCGCGGCGCGGATGCGCTCGGCGAGGTTGCCCTGCGGCACGAGCTCGAGCTCGAGCTCGCCCGCGCGATAGAGCCCGTCGAACACGTGCGAGTCCACCTGCCGCGGGAAGGAGCAGATGATCTTGCGCACGCGCCTGGTCGCAAGCAGCGCGGCGAGGCCGGTGTCGCCGTTGCCCGCGTTGTTGTTGACGATTGTGAGGTCGCGCGCGCCCTGGGCGATGAGCGCGTCGGTGAGCTCGGTCGGCAGGCCGGCGGTGCCGAACCCGCCGATCATGACGGTGGCGCCGTCGTGGACGTCGGCGACGGCGGCCTCCGCGCTCCTGACGATTTTGTTGATCATGCTGCCTTGGGCTTCGCGTGGCCGCCCAGGAACAGGCGGTTGAGGTCGGGATCGTGCAGGAGCTCGGACGCCGGGCGGTCGAGTGCGAGGCGCCCCATCTCGAGCACGAGCGCGCGGTTCGAATACTTGAGCGCGGTACGCACGTTCTGCTCGACCATGAGCACGGTTACGCCGTCGTCGGCCAGCTTGCGCAGGAGCGTCATCACGTCCTGCACGAGCTTGGGCGAGAGCCCGATCGACGGCTCGTCGATGAGAAGCACGCGCGGACGCAGGAGCAGAGCCCGCCCGATCTCGAGCTGCTTCTGCTCGCCGCCTGACATGGTCGAGGCCTGGTTGTCGATGCGCTCGCGAATGCGCGGAAAGCGCTGGAGCACTTCCTCGATGCGGCCCGCAAGCTCGCCGCGCGGGAGCGTGATGCCGCCGAGCTCCAGGTTGTGGCGCACCGAGAGCGAGCCGAAGAGATTGCGTCCTTGCGGCACGAACGCGATCCCGCGGGCGAGGAGATCGCGCTGGCCCATGCCGTTGATGACCTGGCCCTCGAAGCGGACCTCGCCGGAGCGCGGCGTAAGCAGCCCGAAGAGCGTCTTCAGCACGGTGGACTTGCCCGCGCCGTTGGGACCGATGAGGAGCGTGATCTCGCCCGATCTGGCGTCGAGCGTGGTCTCGTTGAGGATCGTGAGGCTCGGCGTGTAGCCGGCGACGACCTTGTCGAACTCGATGGTTGGCGTGGTCATGTCAGTTCCCGAGATAGGCTTCGAGCACCTGGCGATTGGACTGCACCGACTCGGGCGGGCCTTCCGCGAGCACCTTGCCTTCCACCATGCAGATCACGTGCGGGCACAGCCGCATGATGAAGTCCATATTGTGCTCGATCACCACGAAGCTTCCGCCTTGCGCCTTGTTGAGCTCGACCAAGAGCTCGCGCAGCTGGTCGACGAGGCTCGGATTGACGCCCGCGCACGGCTCGTCGAGCAGGACGAGGCGCGGCGCCGGCATGAACGCCATCGCGATGTCGATGAGCTTCTGCTGGCCGTAGGAGAGCGTCCCGGCGTCGAGATGCGCGACGTGCTTCAGCCGGAACATTTCGATCATCTGGTCGGCGTGCTCGCCCAGCCCCGCATCGGGCGCCGCGAACAGCCGCCCGCCGAGGGTGCCCTTGAACTCCTGCGCCGCCGCGATGAGGTTGTCGCGCACGGACATCTTGCCGAACACCTGCAGGGTCTGGAACGTGCGGCCCACGCCCCGCCGCGAAGGCTCGAGCGGCGACATGCCCGTGATGTCCTCGCCGCAGAACGCGACG
>CAZIZD010000197.1:0-8348 GCA_964543615.1 uncultured Alcaligenaceae bacterium
CGCCGGCCCCGTCGCGCGTGCGATGACGCGGCCGCTCTTCTTGTACCCCGGGAACGCGAGGCACATCCCTTCGAGCGCCTCGTCGACATACCGCTTGGGATCGTTGATCAGCTTCTTCATGTCTGCAGGTACACCATGTGCGTCGTTGTGTACTCGTAGAGCCCGTGCTTGCCGTCCGCGCCGCCGAGGCCGGAGCGGCGCTGGCCCGCGTGAAAGCCCTGCATCGCCTCGAAGTTCTCGCGATTGATGTAGGTCTCGCCGAACTTGAGCTCGTTGCACGCGCGCATCGCCGCGCCGATGTCGTTCGTGTAGATGGACGAGGTGAGCCCGTATATGGAGTCGTTGGCCTTCTCGATCGCCTCGTCGAGGCTGTCGACCAGGTGGATCGGCGCGACGGGCCCGAAGATCTCGCGCTGCATGATGTCCATGTCCTGACGCGTCTCCGTGATAACGGTGGGCTCGAAGTAGTAGCCGCCGCCCTCCTCGATCAGATTGCCGCCGGTGACCACGCGCGCGCCCGCCGCGCGCGCATTCGCCACGGCCGTCTGCACCTTGCGCGCCTGCGTCGCGTTGACGAGCGGGCCCATCCCGACGGGCTTGTCGCCGAGCGGATCGCCCCACGTCGTCTCGCGCATCGCTGGCACGAACTTCTCGATGAACGCGCTTGCGACCTTGCGGTGCACGTAGATGCGCTCGGCGCAGTTGCACACCTGTCCGCTGTTGATCACGCGCGAGTCGCGGATGGCCTTGACCGCCAGGTCGAGGTTCGCATCGGGCATCACGATCGCCGGCGCCTTGCCGCCGAGCTCGAGGTTCACCTTGACGATGTGCTTCGCGGCGGCGGCCATGATCTTCGACCCCGTCTCGACGCTGCCGGTGAAGCTCACCATGCCGAGGCGCGGATCGCCCGCGAGCGCCTCGCCCGTGGTCGCGCCGCGCCCGTACACCAGGTTGAACACGCCCGGCGGAAGGTCGGTCTGCGCGAGGAGCTCGACGAACTTCGCGGCGTTGTTGGGCGTCTCCTCCGAAGGCTTGATGACGATGGTGTTGCCCGTCACGAGCGCGGGCGCCATCTTGCGCGCGATGAGGAAGAACGGAAAGTTCCAGGGCAGGATCCCGCCGATCACGCCGAGGGGCTGGCGGAACAGGAAGATGTTCTCGCCGGGGCGGTCGCTCGTGACGATCTCGCCTTCGATGCGCCGCGCCCACTCCGCCATGTAGTCGATGAAGTCGGCGGTGAAGGCCGCCTCGATCTTCGCGAGGTCCAGCAGCTTGCCCTGCTCCTCGGTGATGATGCGCGCGATCTCGTCGCCGTGCTCGCGCAGCTTGGCCGCGATGCGGCGCAGGTAGCCGGCACGCTCGATGGCGGGCTTCTTCGCCCACGCGGGCTGCGCGCGCTTCGCCGCCGCGATCGCTTCGCCGACCATCCCGGCCGGCGTGTCGGGAATCTCGGAAATGCGCGTGCCGCGCGCGGGGTTGATCACCGCGATGCGCTCGCCGTTGGGCACGTCGACGAAACGGCCGTCGATGTAATTGCGATGCAACGTCATGCTTTCCTCCTAGTCCATCTTGATGTTGGCCCGCTTGGCGATCACGGCCATGCGGTCGAGCTCGTTCATGAGAAACGCCTGCGTCTGCTCGGGCGTGAGCGTCTCGTACTCGAGCCCGTACTTGGTGTTGAACTGCGCGTGCTCGGGCCGGGTCAGCACGTCGGTCACCGCCTTGTAGATCTTCTCCACCGCAGCCTTGGGCATGCTGGCCGGCGCCACAAGCGCGTACCACTCGATGAGGCTGAAGTCCTTGATCCCGGAGGCCTCGGCCATCGTGGGCAGCTCCGGCATGAAGCTGAAGCGCTTGGGAGTGGACACCGCGAGCGGCCGCACTTTGCCCGACTCCCAGTGCTGCTTGCCCGAACCGTAGGTCATGAACATCACGGGGACTCGGTTGGCGAGCACGTCCGTGAACGCGGGAGCGACACCCTTGTACGGCACGTGCACGATGTCGATGTTGGCACCGAGGCGCAGGCTCTCCGTGGCGAAGTGCTGGCCCGTCGCGTTGCCGCTGGTCGCGAACGCGAGCTTGCCGGGATTGGCCTTCGCGTACGCAATGAGCTCCTGCACGCTCTTGATGGGCATCTCGCTGTTGACCGTGAGCACGCTCGCGGTCTTGCCGAAGAGCACGAGCCCGACCAGGTCCTTGCGCGGATCGTAGGAGAGCGCCGCGCCCGTCGCGGGCACGATGAGGTTCTGCAGCGTCATCACGCCGACCGTGTGGCCGTCGGTGGCCTTGGCGATAGCCTCCATCGCGATGATGCCGGCGCCGCCGGGCTTGTTCTCGACGACGATCGGCTGGCCGAGCGAGTCCTTGAGCCTCTCCTGCAGGTAGCGCGGAATGGCGTCGGCCACGCCCCCGGGCGGGAAGCCGACGATGATCTTGATGGGCTGCGTTGGCCACGCCTGTGCGAACGTGAGCGTGGGCGCAACGCTCGCGACGACGAGCAGCAGCGCTGCGTGGCTCCTTGCGAGCATGTTTTTCTCCTCGGTAATCGTGCGTGTCGTCGGCTCGTGCGGCCGGACCGCGCAAGCCTGTCTTGTACCGTCGAATCTAGCAGTCTTGAAGGCCAAAGAAAAATTCATTTTTGTGCCGGTTGCCGATAGGTTTTTGCGATGCTTCACGACGCGCGCCGATGCTATGCTCGGCCGCTTGGACCGCACACAGGCGAGGTGGAGATGAGCGACAAGCTGCGCGTGGGGATGGTAGGGGCCGATCCCAAGGGCGGAGGATGGGGGCCGCTCGCGCACTTTCCCGCGCTGCGCGCGCTGCCCGACTTCGAGATCGCGGCGCTATGCGCGACACGCGAAGAGACGGCACGCGCCGCGGCCGAACGCTACGGTGTCTCGCGAGCGTACTCGGACATCGAGGCGATGGTCGCCGACCCGGACATCGACATCGTGACCTGCGCGGTGCGCGCGCCCAACCATCACGCGGTGGTGATGGCTGCGCTGCGCGCGGGCAAGCCTGTCTACTGCGAGTGGCCGCTCGGCGCCAGCACGGCCGAGGCCGAGGAGATGGCGGCACTCGCCCGCGAGAAAGGGGTTCCCGCCGCAATCGGATTGCAGGCCCGCTGCGACCCCACGCTGCGCTACGTGCGCGACCTCGTCGCGCAGGGCTTCGTCGGCGACGTGCTCGCGGTGACGATGGCCATGATCTCGCCCGGCTTGCCGGAGCGATCGAAGTCGAAGGCCTGGGAGGCGAAGCTTGCGGGCGGCGTGTCGGCGCTCACGATCCGCGGCATGCATTCGCTCGATCCCCTGTGCATGTGCGTCGGCGAGTTCACGGAGCTCTCGAGCCGCGTTTCCACGCGCATCAAGCGGTGGAAGATCACGGACACCAACGAGACGGTGGACGTCGAGGTCCCCGACAACGTGATGCTGCACGGTGTGGTCGAAGGCGGCGCCATCGTGAGTGCGCACATCGGCACGATGCCGTCCGCGACACCGGGCTTTCGCATGGAGATCTACGGATCTGACGGTGTGCTCAACGTGACCACGCGCGGCGCGCCGCAGCGCGACGCGAACATGCTCTCGGGTGCGAAGGGCCGCGGCAAGCCCGAACCCATGGAAGTGCCCGCGAGATACGTGGACGTTCCGCCGGACACGCCGGCAGGGCCGCCGCACAACGTGGCCGCGCTATATCGCAGGCTCGGGAACGCGCTGCGCACGGGCGCGAGCGTGGACCCCGGCTTCGATCACGCGGTGAAGCGGCACCAGCTGATCGACAGGATTGCGCGCGGCGGCTGAGAGCCACGCCGGCCCCGCCACGCCGTCTTCGCGTGCCGGTGCGATACCCGCGTCGTGCACGAGCTGCACGAGGCGCGCGAGCGAGCGCACGCCGAGCTTGCGCATGAGGCGCGAGCGGTGCACCTTCACGGTCGCCTCCTGGCAGTCGAGCGTGGAGGCGATCTGCTTGTTGAGCCGGCCTTCGAGCACCTGCACGAGGATCTCGCGCTCGCGCGGCGTCAGGCGCTCGAAGCGCTCGAGGACACCGGCCCGCTCGGCCTCCGCGGTGCGACGCGCCACGGCACGCTGCGCGGCTCGCGCGACTGCGTCCTGCAGCGCGTGCTGCGTCAGCGGCATCTCGAGGAAGTCGATGGCACCACCGCGCATGGCGCGCACGATCATGCGGAAGTCGGCCTCGCCCGACGCGAACACGACCGAGATCGTCGAGTCGAACTCGCGCACCAGCTCCTGCAGCTCGAGGCCGTTGCAGTCGGCGAGGTTGGCTTCGGCGACCACGCAGTCGGGCCGCGCGCGCAGGCCGCAGGCGGCGAACCCGGTGCAGGATTCGAACGACGCGACGCGATAACCTGCGCCACGGAGCACGCCAGCCCACGCCTCGAGGGTGCGCGTCTCCCGGGCCACGAGATGAACGACGATTGCGCGTGTCATGGTTTCCTCTCGACAGCGGGGCTGTACGACGGTGTTGGCAGGCGAGATTAGGGGTTTCACGGGGGAGCGGCAATACGACAAGCTCACCACCCGCAGCGGCCGTCTCATCTAGAATGCAGTGATAACCCCTCGGTTATCGAAACCTGCAGCGCAGTGCCACTTTTCGGTGACCGCCTGCCAGAGGAGGAGTGCCGTGGCTTCACCCAACCTCATCGAGCGCCTGCCCCGGCACTTGAGCCTGCGCGAGCTGCGCGTGTTCGTGACCGTCCTGCAGCATCGAAGCTTCCGCAAGGCGGCACAGGCGCTTCACGTCACGCAACCGGCGGTGACCAAGGCCATTGCGGGACTGGAGGACCTGCTCGGCGTGAAGCTCTTCGATCGCACCGCGAAGGGCGTGGAGCTCACCGTGCACGGTGCGAGCTTTGCGCCGCATGCAACCGCCATCTTCGCGGAGCTCCGCAACGCCGCGCATCAGATGGAGATCGTGTCGAGCGGCGTGACGGGCACGCTGGCGGTAGGGATCGTGCCCTTGCCCGCGAAGACGTTCCTGCCGAGGGCGATCGACGCGCTCACGCGCGACCATCCGCACGTCTTCATCAGCGTGATCGAGGCCCGCGAAAGCGAGCTCGCCGAGCGCCTTCGCAAGCGCGAGGTGGACGTCGCGATCGTGCGCGAGAACCAGTTTCCGCTCGCGGACGACCTCCGCTCGGAGCTCCTGTTCGAGGAGACGCTGTGCGTGCTCGCGGCGCGCAGCCACCGCCTTGCCAAGCGGCCGCAGGTCGCGTGGGACGAGCTCCTGGGCGAGCGCTGGGTGATGCCGCCGCAGGACTCGTACTTCATCCCGGTCGTGCGCCGTGCCCTCGATCACCTCAACGTGCAGCTGCCGCGCAACGTGGTCGAGGCCGCCTCGATCCACGTCCAGTACGCCATGGTGCTGCACGGCTCGATGCTCTCGTTCGGCTCCCGCCCCGAGACGATTCCGGAGCATGCGCGCGAGCTGCTGGTCCGCCTTCCGGTGCGGCTGCCCGCCATCACCACGACCATCGGCGCCGTCTCGCTGCGCGACCGCGCGAAGAAGCCGCTCGCGGACCGCCTCGTCGAGACGATCCGCGCGCAGGCCAAGGACGACTAGTCCCGCTTCGCGTCGAAGCGGTCGAGGTCCATCACCTTCGCCCACGCCGCGACGAAGTCGTCGACGAACTTGCGCTGCGCGTCCGCGCTCGCGTACACCTCCGCGATGGCGCGCAGCTGCGAGCTCGATCCGAAGACCAGGTCGACCCGCGTCGCGGTCCACCTGGGCGCACCCGTGCTGCGGTCGCGTCCCTCGTAGACGTCGCTCGCGCCGGGCGCGGCCTTCCACTCGGTGCTCATGTCGAGCAGGTGCACGAAGAAGTCGTTGCGCAGCACGCCCACGCGATCGGTGAACACGCCGTGCGTCGAGCCGCCCGCGTTGGCGCCCAGCACGCGCAGGCCGCCCACCAGCACCGTCATCTCCGGCGCGGTCAGCGTGAGCAACTGCGCACGATCGACCAGCAGCGCTTCATCGGGGACGGCGTAGCGCGCCTTGCGGTAATTGCGAAAGCCGTCGGCAACCGGCTCGAGCACCGCGAAGGACTCGACGTCGGTCTGCGCCTGTGAGGCGTCGGTGCGGCCCGGCGTGAACGGAACGTTCACGGCATGGCCCGCGGCACGTGCGGCTTCCTCGATCGCCGCGCAACCGCCGAGCACGATGAGGTCGGCGAGCGAGATTCTCTTGCCTCCCGGCGCGCTCGCGTTGAACGCGCGCTGCAAGCCCTCGAGCGCCGCGAGCACCTTCGCGAGCTGCACGGGCTGGTTGACCTCCCAATCCTTCTGCGGCGCAAGGCGGATCCGAGCTCCGTTGGCGCCGCCGCGCTTGTCGGAGCCGCGGAACGTCGAGGCCGAGGCCCACGCTGTCGAGACGAGCTCGGAGATCGAAAGGCCCGTGGCGAGGATCGCGCGCTTCTGCGCGTCGATGTCGTGCGCGTCGACCAGCGGATGATCGACGGGCGGCACCGGGTCCTGCCACGGCAGCTCCTCCGCCGGCACCTCTGGACCGAGATAGCGCGAACGCGGTCCCATGTCGCGATGCGTGAGCTTGAACCACGCGCGGGCGAACGCGTCGGCGAACGCCTGCGGGTCCTCCATGAAGCGGCGCGAGATCTTTTCGTACGCCGGATCGAAGCGCAGCGAGAGATCCGTCGTAAGCATCGTCGGCGGCAGCTTCTTCGTCGCGTCGAACGCGTGCGGGATCGTCGCGGGCGCATTCTTGGCGACCCACTGGTGCGCGCCGGCCGGGCTCTTCGAGAGCTCCCACTCGAAGCCGAACAGATTGCGGAAGTAGTCGTTGCTCCACTGCGTGGGCGTGCGCGTCCACGTGACTTCGAGCCCGCTCGTGATGGTGTCGGCGCCGCGACCCGTGCCGAACCTGCTCGTCCATCCGAAGCCCTGTGCTTCGATGTCGCCGCCTTCCGGATCGGTGCCGACGTTGTCGGCGGGACCGGCCCCGTGCGTCTTGCCGAACGTGTGGCCGCCCGCGATGAGAGCCACCGTCTCCTCGTCGTTCATCGCCATGCGCGCGAACGTCTCGCGGATGTCCTTCGCCGCAGCGACCGGATCGGGATTGCCGTTGGGACCTTCCGGATTCACGTAGATGAGGCCCATCTGCACGGCGGCGAGCGGGCTCGCGAGATCGCGCTCCCCGGAATAGCGCTGGTCCGAGGCGAGCCACTGCGATTCCTTGCCCCAGTACACGTCCTGGTCCGGCTCCCACACGTCCGGGCGGCCGCCACCGAACCCGAAGGTCTTGAGTCCCATGGTCTCGAGGGCCACGTTGCCGGCGAGGATCATGAGATCGGCCCACGAGATGTTGCGTCCGTACTTCTGCTTGATCGGCCACAGGAGGCGCCGCGCCTTGTCGAGGCTCACGTTGTCGGGCCAGCTGTTGAGCGGCGCGAAGCGCTGCTGCCCGCGGCCGCCGCCACCGCGTCCGTCGGCGATGCGGTAGGTGCCCGCGCTGTGCCACGCCATGCGCACGAAGAGCGGCCCGTAGTGGCCGAAGTCGGCCGGCCACCAGGGCTGCGAGTCGGTCATGAGGGCCGCGAGGTCGCGCTTCACCGCCGCGTAGTCGAGGCTTGCGAATGCCTTCGCATAATCGAAGTCCACCCCCATCGGATCGGACTTCGTCGAATGCTGGTGAAGGATCTCGAGCGGCAGCCGGTTGGGCCACCAGTCGCGGTTGGAGGTGCCGCCGTGACCGAAGGGGCACTTGGGGGCGGAGGATTCGGCGTTCATCGTAGGGCTCCATCTGGACAATGGGAGGAAACGTCCTCCACGTTATAGATCAACTGTTCATAATTCAATTTGATTATGATTATCGCCGGGTTAACCTTCGCCTATCGGACCGGCACCGGTCCTTGAGGGGAGAGATCGACATGCGCTTCACCGCCTCGCTGATGGCGCTCGCCTTCGCGCTGTGCGCCGGTCCCGCAACCGCCCAGCCCAAGGGCGAGATCAAGGGCACGGCCTCGCAGCACACGCCGGCATCGCTCGCCGCGGCCATCGCCAACGCTTCGCTCGTGCTCCCCGCAAGCGTCACTGGTGCGGGCGTATTCAAGGGCAAGTTCGCCGACGCACCGCCGGCGAAGGGAAGCGCTCCCGTCGTGATCTTCCTTCACGGTTCGTCCGGCCTCGGCCTCGCTGCGATCGGCGAGTGGCAGTCCTGGCTCGCCACGCTGGGCGTGGCAAGCCTGGCACCCGATTCGTTCGCGCTGCCCGACCGCATCACCTACACGTCGCCGGTCGACAAGGCCACCTACGAGAAGATCCACGCGCTGCGCGCCTCGGAGATCGACGCCGCAATCGCCGCGGTAAAGCGCCAGC
>CAZIZD010000198.1:0-8348 GCA_964543615.1 uncultured Alcaligenaceae bacterium
GATCGACACCACCAACCGGCCGAAGTACATCGGCACCAACAACCTCACGTTCATGGGCCTGCCGGATGCGCGTCCGGGCAATCCGTTCTCGGGCTTCGGAAGCTCGAGCCTCGTGGGCAACGTGCGTCCGGTGAGCGCGTCCAACACCAACGGGACGGCGGGCGCGTTCTCGTCGCTTGCGGGCTGCTCGCCGTCGAACCTCGACGAGGACGGCTTCTGCCGGTGGGACATCAAGGACTACCTGCAGATCCAGCCGCAGACGCAGAACATCAACGTGCTCGCGAAGGGCGCGTACCAGATCAACGACACGACGCAGGCGTACGCCGAGTTCTCGTACTTCCAGTCGAAGGTGTCGACGCAATTCACGCCGCAGGCGTTCCGCACCACCTGGTACAACACGTCCACGGCGACGGTGCTGAGCTCGGCCAACATCTACCTGCCCGTCGGCCATCCCGACAATCCGTTCTCCAACAACCAGGTCGCGCGCCTGTACTACGCCGGCGCCGACATCGGTGGCCGCAACTCCGACTACGAGGACAACACGCAGCGCTACCTCCTCGGCGTCAAGGGCACGAACTATGGCTGGGAATGGGACGCGGGGGCCCTGTTCATCCGCAACGACGGCTCGATCCGCTCGTCCGGCTACCTCAATTACCAGAACCTGCTGCAGGCGCTCAACGGGATCGGCGGCTTCGGTTACTACCGCATCGGCGCCAATGCGAACCTCAACAATCCCGGCATCTACAACTTCATCTCGCCGACGATGGGATTCGACACCACGAGCGAGAACATGCAGGTCGACTTCAAGGCCTCGCGCGACATCTACAAGCTCGACGGCGGCATGATGGCGCTCGCGCTCGGCGCGGAGTACCGCCGCGAGAAGCTCGACAATCCGGGCGAGGAGGTCGTACGCCTCGGCGAGATCATGGGGCTGGGCTATTCGTCGGCCCAGGCCACGCGTAACGTCACCGCCGTGTACGGCGAGCTCTACGCGCCCGTGCTGAAGAACCTCGAGCTCACCGCCGCGCTGCGCTACGACTACTACTCTGACTACGGATCGAACTGGGCGCCCAAGCTCGGCTTCAAGTACACGCCCGTGCAGCAACTGCTGCTGCGGGGCACGTACAGCACCGGCTTCCGCGCGCCCGGTCCGTATGAATCCGGCAACAGCGCGACCAACGGCTTTACTTCTGTCGTGGATCCGGTGCGTTGCCCGGTCACCGGGTCGCCGGCCGATTGCGGCTCGGGCAACGTCGGCGTGATCGCCATCGGCAACAGGGACCTGCAGCCCGAGAAGTCGCAGAGCTGGACAGTGGGCCTCGTGTGGGAGCCGCTGCCGGGCCTTTCGGGCACGCTCGACTACTGGAACATCGAGACCAAGCAGGTGATCAGCGGCGCGGACGCGCAGCTCGTCGTGAACAATCCCGCCGCGTTCCCGAATGCGGTCGTGCTGCGCGATCCGACGACGGTGCTGCCGGGCATCCCGAACTCGGGCCAGCTCCTTGCCGTGTCCACGCCGTTTCTCAACGACTTCAAGCAGTCGACCGACGGCATCGACCTCTCGGCGCGGTATCGCTGGGACCTGAAGGGTTGGGGTGTATTCACGCCGTCGTTCGACTGGACGCACATCTTCCACTTCTCGCGCACCTTCGACGACGGCACCAAGTACGAGTACGCGGGCACGCACGGGCCGACGGTGCTGTCGAGCTCGGCCGGCATTCCCAAGGACAAGTGGAACCTGTCGCTCGCGTGGGAGCAGGGGCCGTGGAACGTGACCGGCACCGTCCGCTACATCGGGCCGATGGACACGATCGAGGCCACCCAGCTGCCCGAGTGCCTGCAGCCCGACTTCAACAACTGCACCGTAGCGTCGTTCACGACGCTCGATCTTTCGGCGGCGTACAGGGGCTTCAAGAACTGGCAGATATTCGGCTCCGTGATCAACGTGTTCAACCGCATCGCGCCGCTCGACGTGCAGGCCGCCTACGGCGGGTACAACTACAATTACAACTACGCCAACACCGGCGCCACCGGGACGCAGTTCAACCTTGGCGTGCGCTATACCTTCCAATAGGGGAGTCCATGAAGAAGATCATCGCAGGAGTGGTGTTCGCGGCAGTCGCCGCAGCCGCCCCCATGGCCGCGGCGCAGGACGCCGCGGCCGTCGCCGACCTCCAGGCAATGCACCAGGCGGCACGCAAGGACAAGCGTGCGCTGGTCGCGGACAAGCTTCAGCTCACGCCTGCCGAGGCCAAGAAGTTCTGGCCGATTTACGACCAGCTGCAAGCCAGCATGCAGGCCATCAATCGGGACCGCAATCTCGCGCTCGAGACCCTCGCGAGCCGCGACAAGCCCGTCACCGACGCCTACGCGAAGCAGGTCGTGGGCGATCTCATGTCGGTCGAGGAGCAGGAGGTTAAGGCCATGCGCAAGGCGGTCAGCGCCACGATGAAGGCGTTGCCGCCGCGCAAGGCCGCGCGATACCTCCAGCTCGAGAACAAGCTGCGGGCCGCGCAGGACTACGAGATCGCGGTGGTGTTTCCGCTCGTGCAGTAGGCAACCCCGCGGCGCCCCGCAGCCGGGGTCCGCCCGGCTGCTCGTGGTGCCTACACCTGCGGCCTGCAGGGCTCCGAGCGCGGCAGAGCCCATGCCACGCTCGCCGCGGCCGGTGCCCCCGGTTCGAGGGAAACGCGGGCCGTGGGCGACGGCTCGCGGACGCCCACTACCTCGATGGCTCCGGGCATGATCGCGACTTCGATCGGCGCGGCGGGAGCCTTGGCCAGCGTCATCTCGGGCGCGTAGCCCGAGTCGAAGACAGCGGGGGCGACGACGAAGGCGCCGAGGGTCAATGCCATGAGGCCAACGGCACCCAACGCGAGCGCGGCACGCGGTGTATCGGGTTTGTAGTCGTTCATGACTCGCTCCGGTTGCTGCGTTGAAGGGACTGCGTTCCGGAAGCCGCGGATGCTCGTGCTGCCGTAGCGAGGATCCGCATCGGCATGGAATCGGGTATCGTGTGCCGACGCCTCGCAGTCTCGTCGCTCTGGAGCGCGAACGTAAGCGAATACTCCCCTCGCGGGGGCCCGAAGAATCGCGCGTTCGAGGCGAGCGAGGCAAGGCCGGAATGCGCGCCGCCGAACCGCCGTTAGAGTATTTGCCCTAACGGAAAAGGTGGACATCGGCCCGAATTTGTGTAGAATTCCGCGGTTTTTCGGGAATAGGCTTGGCCCTGCCGATGGCGGGGCCAAGTGCGTTTTTGGCGCATGTGCGCAAAGGGCCTTGCGCCGGCATTCCGCGGCATCCGTTACGGGGAAGCACGAGTCGAATCACCCCTGTCCGACGCCAGCGCAAGCCGGCAGCAACCGGTCGTCCGCCTCGCTTCCAGTCACCCTGACGGCAGGCGGACCAGGCCGGCGTGCCGTTGGCCGCGTTCCCTACAACCAGGACCGTTCGCCAATTTTCTGACCGAACTACCCAATCCGTCTGGAGACCACATGTTGAAGAATATCCGCCTGGCCGCCGTGGCCGCGGCTCTCGTCTTCGTCGCTGCCGCGATCTCGATGTCGCCCGCGACGCAGGCGCAAACGCCGGCGCCTGCCGCACAGGCGCCCGCGGCGCCCGCTGCTCCGGCCGCCGCACCCGCGCCCGCTCCCAAGCCTCCCGAGATGATCGAGAACCCGTACGGTCTCGAGGCCCTGTGGAAGGGCGGCGATCTGGTCGCGAAGACCACGCTCGGCATCCTCGTGCTGATGTCGATCGGCAGCTGGTACATCATCATCACCAAGCTGTACGAGCAGTACAAGATGGGGCAGCACGGCAAGGAGGCGATGAAGAAGTTCTGGAAGGCGCCTTCGGTCCGCCAGGGCACCGAGCTCCTCAAGAAGAGCAGCCCGTATCGCTTCATCGCCGAGGAAGGCATCGAGGCGACCAGCAAGCACGACGGCATGCTCGGCAGCATCTCCATGAACGAATGGATCACGATGTCGATTCAGCGCGCCGTCGACAACGTCGCGAGCCGCACGCAGGACGGCCTCGCGTTCCTCGCCACCGTGGGATCGACCGCTCCGTTCGTCGGCCTCTTCGGCACGGTGTGGGGCATCTACCACGCGCTGACGGCCATCGGCATCGCGGGACAGGCGTCGATCGACAAGGTCGCGGGTCCCGTGGGTGAAGCGCTCATCATGACGGCCATCGGTCTCGCGGTCGCGGTTCCGGCGGTGCTCGGCTACAACTGGCTCATCCGCCGCAACAAGTCGGCGATGGACAACGTGAGGAGCTTCGGCGCCGACCTGCACGCGGTGCTGCTCAGCAGCGCGCAAGCCGGCAAGGCTTAAGGCGCCCCGCCATGGCAATGAGCGTCGGCCCGGCCTCGGGCGAAGAGGACCAAGTCGTCTCGGCCATCAACACCACGCCGCTGGTGGACGTGATGCTGGTGCTGCTCATCATCTTCCTCATCACGATTCCCGTCGTCACCACGTCGGTTCCGGTCACGCTCCCCAAGGAGCGCAACGAAGTCCGCGAGACCAAGCCCGAGAACATCGTGCTGTCCGTGGACCTCAAGGGCAACATCTACTGGAACGACCTGCGGATGCCCAGCGTTGCCGCGTTGACCGAGCGCCTCAAGAAGATCTCGGTGCTCGATCCGCAGCCCGAGGTGCAGATCCGGGGCGACGGCGGCGCCGACTACGGCGGCGTAGGCAAGATCATCTACGCCGTTCAGCGCGCCGGAATCGCGAAGGTAGGCTTCATCATGGAACCCCCGCCGCGTGGCGGCTGACCCCGCTCGCAAGGAAACGCCGTTATGGGAATGAACGTTGGAAGCTCCGGGGGCTCGGGCGAGCCGGACGTGATGATCGAGATCAACACGACGCCGCTCATCGACGTGATGCTGGTGCTGCTCGTGATGCTGATCATCACGCTGCCGATCCAGCTGCACTCGGTGAACCTCAACATGCCGGTCGGCAATCCGCCGCCGCCCCTGGTCAAGCCGGAAGTGGTGAAGCTCGACATCGATTCTTCGAGCGTCGTGTACTGGAACGGCGAAGCGATGCCGGACCGCGCGATACTCGAGTCGAAGATCTACGAGGCCGCGCAGCAGGCCGTCCAGCCGGAGGTTCACCTGCGGCCGGACAAGAGCGCCAAGTACGCGATCGTCGCGGGCGTCATGGCGTCCGCGCAGCGATTGGGCCTCACCAAGATCGGCATCGTGGGCAGCGAGCAGTTCATCAACGAGTGATGTCACGCTCGACGCACGCGGCAACCACCGGTAGCAAGTAACGCGCTCACGAGGCGCACGAAGCGAGTCGACATGGATTACGCCAAACGACAGCGAGACCCGACGCGGCACATGCTCGGGATCGGGTTCGTGGTCCTGCTGCACGTGCTTGTCCTGTGGGCCCTGATCTCGGGCCTCGGCAAGAACGTCATCCAGATCATCAAGAAGCCGCTCAACGCGACGATCATCGAGGAGATCAAGCTCCCGCCGCCGCCGCCGCCGCCGCCGCCGCCGCCGAAGAAGATCGTCGAGACGACCAAGGCGCCGCCGCCGCCCATCGACACGTACGTGCCGCCGCCGGACGTGGCCCCGCCGGTCACCTCGACCGCGCCGCCCATCTCGGCCGTGACGCAGGCGGCGCCGACGCAGGAGTACAAGATCGAGCCGCCGGCCCCGCCGGTCGTGCAGGCGCCGCCGGCCAAGCCGGCCGTCCGCCGCGGCATCGTCAAGCTGTCGGGTGACGATCCCGGCTATCCGCGCGAGGCCATCCGCGCGGGCGTGCAGAAGGGCCGCGTGGTCGCGCGCCTGCAGATCGACGAGAAGGGCAACGTCACCGAGGTCAACATCGTCTCGTCGGAGCCGCGCGGCGTGTTCGACAAGGTCGTGCGCAACGCGCTCGAGACCTGGAAGTTCAAGGGCGAGGGCGAGAAGTACGTGGGCGAGGTCGAGATCAACTTCACGCTGAAGGACGAGTGAGATCGTGACGGCCATGCTTCGCGCCGCCACGATTTTGCGCCCGTGAGCGCGGCTGCGCGAGAGCTCGCGGAGCGCGCCGCCGGGCTCCATCGCGACGGCAAGCTCGCCCAAGCGATTGCCGCCTACGACGCGATCCTGCGCGACGAGCCGCGCAATGCGCACGCGCTCCACTACTCCGGCGTAGCGCACTATCAGTCCGGCAACCTGAAGGAAGCGTTCGAGCGCCTGCGCGCGTCGGTGAACATCGACGGCCGGGTGCCCGACGCGTGGTCGAACCTCGGTCTCGTGCTGCAGGCGATCGGCCACAAGCGCGCGGCCCTGGAGGTGTTCGAGCGGGCGGCGCAGCTCGACCCGCAGGCGACGGACATCGTGCTCAACCTCGCTGCCGCGCAGCAGGACTCCGCGGACGCGACCAAGGCCGAGGCGACGGCGCGCGCTGTCATCTCGCGCGAGCCTCACGTCGCAAAGGCATGGTTCATCCTCTCGCTCGCGCTCCAGACGCAGGGCCGCATGCTCGAGGCGCTCGACGCGGTCGCGCGTGCCGTGCGCCTCGGTCCCGACGAGGAGGGCTATGCCGGCCTCAAGGCGCAGCTCGAGATCGGCATCGGCGCGCCCGCCAAGGGGCGCCAGACGCTCGAGACGGCACTGAGCCGCATGCCGACGTCGGTGCCCCTGCGTTTCGAGCTGGGTTCGGTGCTCGAGTACCACCTCAACAGCCCCGTGGAGGCGGGCGAGGCGTACGAGCAGGCGCTGCGCATCGATCCGATGCACGGCGCGACGCTGTCCCAGATCGCGTTCTTGCGCGCGCGCCTTGCCGATTGGCAGGCGCGCGACGTTCTCGTGGCTCGCTATCGCAAGGCCGCAGCCGCGGGCGTGGCCGCGCTGTCGCCGTTCGCATTCCTGTCGCTTCCTTCGACGCGTGCCGAGCAGCGGGTATGTGCCGCGCACTGGTGCGACCCCATGGAGGGCATGGCCGGGCCGCCACCGCCGTTGCGCGCCGCGGCGCGTCCGCGCATCGCGTACCTCTCGGCCGACTTCCACAGCCATGCGACGGCGTTCCTCGCGGCGGGATTGTTCGAGCAGCACGACCGGGCGCGCTTCGAGTTCGTCGCCTACTCGACCGGACCCGATGACCGATCGGCCATGCGCGCGCGCCTCGTCAAGGCTTTCGACCGCTTCGTCGACGTGCGTGGCCGGCACCCGTACGAGATCGCGGAACTCATCCGCAAAGACGGTGTGGACGTGCTGGTCGACCTCAAGGGGCATACGCAGGATGCGACCCCCATCGTGCTCGCGCGACGGCCCGCGCCCATCCAGGTGCACTACCTGGGGTACCCCGGCACGCTCGAAGGCGGGCTCGCCGATTACCTCGTGGGCGATGCGATCGTCACACCCGAAGAGCACGCCGCCGACTACGCGGAGGCGATCGCGCGTCTGCCGCACTCGTACCAGGTGAACGATCGCGCGCGTCCGATCGGCGAGACGCCTGCGCGCGATGCACTCGGCCTGCCCGAACACGCGGTCATCTTCGCGAGCTTCAACCAGACGTACAAGATCAATCCCGAAGTGCTCGACGCGTGGTGCGCGATCCTGCGCGCCGTCCCCGGCAGCGTGCTTTGGCTGCTCGCGAGAAGCGACGCCGATCCCGCGATTGCCAACCTGCGCCGCGAGGCGGAATCGCGCGGCGTCGAGGCCTCGCGACTCGTCTTCGCGACGCATCGCGCCAATGCGGAGTACCTGGCGCTCTATCGCCACGCCGACCTCTTCCTCGACACGTGGCCGTACAACGCGCACACCACCGCGAGCGACGCCCTCTGGGCGGGATGCCCCGTGCTGACCGTGCTCGGCTCCACGTTCGCTGGACGCGTCGCCGCGAGCCTGCTGCACGCGGCGGGATTGCCGGAGCTCGTGATGTCGTCGGTTGATGCATACGTCGCGCGCGCGGTGGCGCTTGCGGGCGATGCGGCCGAACGTGCGCGCATGCGGGCGCACCTTGCAGGCCCCGGACGAGACAGTGCGCTGTTCGACACCGCGCGCACCGCGCGCGCACTGGAAGAGGCTTACCTCACGATGATCGCGCAGCACCGCAAGGGTGAGCGCGCGTCGTTCTCAGTCGCGGGTGCCTAGCGTGTAGGCAGCCGCCGCGCCGGTGACGGCGACGATGGCGGCCATCGCGCCTGCGATGCCGGAGATGGAGATGGGAACGGTCGCGAGCAAACGATAGGCCTCGCGCGCGACGTCGAGCGCCGCACCTGGTGCCGCTACGGCGATGCCTGCCGCGGCAACGCCCCACAAGGCTGCGACGGCAGGCTTGCGCCACTTCGGCAGCGCCACGGGCGCGGGCAGAGCCTGCATCACCCGCACGGTGAATCCGTCG
>CAZIZD010000199.1:0-3056 GCA_964543615.1 uncultured Alcaligenaceae bacterium
GCTGGAAGGCAAGCCCGGCAAGCCCCGCTTCAAGCCGCCGTTCCCGGCCGCCTTCGGCCTGTACGGCCGGCCCACGACCATCAACAACACGCAGTCCTTCGCGTCCGTGCCCACGATCCTCCGACGCGGCCCGAAGTGGTTCGCCGACCTTGGCCCCGAAGGCTCGGGCGGCACGGCGCTGTTCTCCGTTTCCGGCCACGTGGAGAAGCCCGGCAACTTCGAGTTGCCCCTCGGCATACCGTTCCGGGACCTCCTCGCCATCGCGGGCTACTACAAGGAGTGGGCCAAGTACGGCGGCGGCCTCTCCAGCAAGAACCTGCTCTCGTACGGCGACTTCCCCGAGATCGAGAACGACTATACGAACAAGAGCCTGGCGCTGCCCTCCGGCGTGATCATCGACGGCAACCTCAAGAACGTGATGGACGTGGACTTGAAGGCGCCGGACCAGGTGCAGGAATGGGTCACGCACTCCTGGTACAAGTACGCCGACGAGTCCAAGGGGCTGCACCCGTTCGACGGCGTCACCGATCCCGACTTCAAGCTCGGGCCCGCCACCAAGGGCAGCCGCACCGACATCCGCGAGATCGACGAGAACGCCAAGTACTCGTGGGTCAAGAGCCCGCGCTGGAAGGGCAACGCGGTGGAAGTCGGCCCGCTCGCACGCTACGTGATCGCCTACGCCCGCGGACGCGAGGACATCAAGGGACAGGTCGACGCCGTGCTGAAGGCGCTCGACGTTCCCATCACCGCGCTCTTCTCGACCCTCGGCCGCACGGCCGCGCGGGGTCTCGAGGCGCAGTGGGCGGCGCGCAAGATGGTGAAGTATCACGCCGACCTCATCGCCAACATCAAGGCCGGCGACCTGGCCACCGCCAACATGGACAAGTGGGAGCCGTCGACCTGGCCCGCCGAGTGCAAGGGCGCGGGCCCCTGCGAGGCGCCGCGCGGCGCGCTCGGTCACTGGACCAAGATCAAGAACGGACGCATCGACCTCTACCAGGCCGTGGTGCCGACCACGTGGAACGCGGGGCCGCGCGACGCCAAGGGACAGATCGGCGCGTACGAGGCGTCGCTCCTCAACACGCCCATGGCCAAGCCCGAGCAGCCCGTGGAGATCCTGCGCACGATCCACAGCTTCGATCCCTGCCTCGCCTGCGCCTCGCACGTGATGGACGAGGACGGCAAGGAACTGGTCGCGGTCAAGATCCGCTGAGGAGAAGTCATGCGCATGCGCGTCGAACCTGCATCCGGCCGCGTGATCTCGGGCCCGCTCGAACCGGTCTACGTGTACGAAGCTCCGGTGCGCATCTGGCACTGGGTGATGATGCTCGCCATGATCGCGCTCGCGGTCACCGGGTACCTCATCGGCAGCCCGCTGCCCGCGATCGGCGGCGAGCCGTACGACACGTATTTCTTCGCCACCATCCGGATGATCCACTTCATCGCGGCGTGGATCTTCGCGATCGCGTTCGTCGTGCGCGTCTACTGGGCGTTCGTGGGCAACCATCACGCGCGGTCGATCTTCCTGCCGCCGTTCTGGAGCCTCCAGTGGTGGAAGGGCATGTGGAGCCAGATCAGGTACTACCTCTTCCTCAAGGAGGAAAGCGACCTCTGGGTCGGCCACAACCCGCTCGCGCAGGTGGCCATGTTCTTCATGTACACGCTCGGCACGATCTTCGTCATCGTCACGGGGTTCGCGCTGTACGCCGAGCAGTGGGGCTGGGGCCTCCTGCCGATGAACCTGATGGGCTGGGTGTTCGTCGTCTTCGGCGATCCGCAGCAGGTGCGCACGCTGCACCATCTCGCGATGTGGTACCTCTTGCTGTTCGCGGTCGTGCACGTGTACATGGTGTTCCGCGAGGACGTGATGAGCGGCCAGTCGGTGGTCGGCACGATGATCAGCGGCATCCGCCTCTTCAAGCGCGAGCCCAAGGCGTGACGCAGGGCGTGCAGCGCGGCCGTCGCGAAGCGCTGGTGCTCGGCATCGGCAACGTGCTCTGGGCCGACGAGGGCTTCGGTGTGCGTGCGGTCGAGGCGCTCAACGACGCGTACGCGTTCCCCGAGGGCGTGGACCTGCACGATGGCGGCACGCAGGGTCTCTATCTCTACGACCTCATCGTGTCCTCGAGGCGCCTCCTCGTGTTCGACGCGATCGATTTCTCGCTGCCGCCGGGAACGCTCGCGGTCAAGCGGGGCGACGAGGTACCCGCGCTGTCGCGCACCAAGATGAGCCCGCACCAGATGGGCCTCGGTGACGTGCTCGCGCTCGCCGCATTCAAGAACGAGGGTCCCGAGGCCATCACGCTGATCGGCGTGCAGCCCGTGGAACTCGAGGATTTGGGGGGGAGCCTGCGGCCCGCGGTGCGTTCGCGCATCGACGAGGCCGTCTCGCTGGCCGTCCGTGAGCTTGCGCAATGGGGGTTGCCTGGCTCGCGGCGGCTGGCGGGAACCCAGGCGCCGCCGCTCAACGCACGCGCGCTGTCCATCGACGCGTACGAGGCCGGCAGGCCCTCGGACGCCGAGGCCTGCCGCGCAGGCGACGCACGGCTCCTCGCGCGCGGACACGGCGCCTGACGGCGTCACGCTGGCGCCATGTGCATAGGCGTTCCCATGCAGGTGGTCGAGTCGGGGACCGGCGTCGCCTGGTGCGAAGGCCGCGGTCAACGGCAGCAGGTCGACATGATCCTCGTGGGAGATCAGTTGCCGGGCACGTGGGTGCTCGCCTTCAACGGCGCCGCGCGCCGCGTCATCGACGCAGACGAAGCCGCACAAACGGCCGCAGCCCTCGCCGCTCTCGACGCCGCCTTTGCGGGAGCGCAAAACTTCGACGCCTTCTTCGCGGATATCATCGAGCACGCGGCCGCACGTGCCGAGCGCGAAGAAGGCTCGAAGACATGATTCCCGACGAAGATCAGCTAGCCTCGCTGCATCCCCTGGTGGCCGGACTGTTCGCGCGCCACGGCTACGCGTCCGTGGATGCCGGGAACCTCGATGCGTTTGCCGGCGCTCCGGGGCACGCCGTGCTCATGTTCATCGACGATCCCATGCGGCTCAAG
>CAZIZD010000199.1:3066-8254 GCA_964543615.1 uncultured Alcaligenaceae bacterium
CGTGATCGTACCGGAGCTCGCACGCGCGTTCGCGGGTCGCTTCCGTGTCGGCGTTCTGTTGCCCGAGGCTGGTCGCGCGCTGCACACGCGCTACGGCTTCCGGCGCTGGCCCGCGATCGTCGTGCTGCGCGACGGGGATTACGTGGGCGCGATCGACGGACTGCGCGATTGGGGCGAGTACGTCGCCGCGATGGACGACCTCCTGGCCGCGCCCGCGGTGCGGCCTCCTTCGATTCGCATTCCCATCGCGATGGCCAAGCCATGAAGCCCGTCCACATTCCCGTACGCGTCGTCGGTGCCGGCTCGCAGCTTGAAGAGGAGCCGCTGCAATATCTCGACATGCCGAAGCAGATGGACACGTTCTCGATGCCGAGCGTGCCATCCGATGCCGACGCTGCCGCGCTCGCGTCCGCGCGCGACCTGCTCGCGCAGTTCGCCGATGCGCTGGGTGCGAGCGTCGACACGGGGTCCGCGGACCCTGTGATCGTCGACCTCATGGGCAGCGACGTGGCCACCCTCGACGTGATCAACCAGATGCTCGGCGAAGGCGAAGTCAGCATCAAGCTCGAGGGCTCGCGGCGCGCGCTCATCCAGGAGAGCGTGTTCGCCGGCCTGTGGCGCGTGTGCGAGCTCGATGCCGGGGACCGGCTGATCGGCGACTGGCTCGAGGCCTCGGCGATTCCGCGCATCGTCATCGACACCGCGCATGCGGCGGCCCGCGAGGGCCCTGCACCCGTGACGTTCCCCGAAGGCGCGATGAACTCGCCGGCGCTCGTCGCGGAGATTGCGGAGCGCGCCGCGGCCACCGCGCCCGGCAAGGAAGCGCACGTCGTCAACCTCACGCTCTTTCCCCTCACGCCGGAGGACCATCGCGCGCTCGAAGAGGCGCTTCCGGTGGGGCCCGCCGCGATCATCAGCAGCGGCTTCGGCAACTGCCGCGTGACGTCGACGCTCACGCGCGACGTGTGGCGGGTGCAGTACTTCAACAACATGAACACGCTGATCCTCAACACCATCGAGATCGTCGACATTCCGTCGGTGGCGGTGGCAGCACCCGAGGACCTCGCCGACAGCCGCACCCGTCTCGTCGAGCTCATCGCGTGGATGGACGAGTGATGCGCCTCCTGCGAGCATGAAGACCTTCGAAGGCTCCTACCTCGGCGACCGGACCAAGATCGGCCCAGCGACCCGGCTCGAATGCAAGGTCTGCTGGTACGTGTACGACCCCGCCGTGGGCGACCCCGTGTGGCAGATTCCGCCAGGAACCGCCTTCTATGACCTGCCGCCGCATTGGGCCTGCCCGACGTGCGCCTGCCAGCAGGAGCAGTTCCTGGTCCTCCTCGATGACTGATCGCGAGGCGCTGCCCGATCCCACGCCGCGGCTCGAAGCAGCCTTCGGCGACGTGCTCGCGAACCGGATGCGAGGGCTCCCTTTCGTGAATCCCGCGATCCGCGTGGAGGCTGTCGCATTTGCGCCGTGGAAGCACTACTGGCTCGGTGTGATGCTGACACCGTGGGCCATGAACCTGATGCTCGTGCCGCGCGAGATGTCGAGCTGGCGTCCGCTCGCGATGGGCAACAAGCGCCGCTACGCGTTTCCCGCGGGACACTTCGACTTCATCTCCGCGCACGACGACGCTATCGGCGAGTTCCTGATCTGCTCGCTCTTCTCTCCGGTGGACGCGTTCGCCGATCACGAGACGGCGCGCGAGACCGCGCGTCTCGCGCGGCAGGCGCTGTTCGAGGCGGAGGAGACGGCGCTCGACGCGCAGCTTGGGAAGCCGATGTCGCGCCGCGATCTTCTGCGCGGCAGTCGCCGAGGAAGCATCGATGAGCGTAGAGGGTGAGCTCTTCGTGCGTCTCGAGTGGTCCGGCGCGCGCGTCGAGGCCGTGCGCATCCGCTCGACGCGTCGCGATGCAGCGTCGAGGGTCCTGAAGGGTCGCGCACCCGCCGACGCGCTGGCCTGGATACCGCGGGTGTTCGGCATCTGCGCCAGGGCGCAGGAGGCGGCGGCACGGCTCGCGCTAGCGAACGCCGGCGCCGACGTCGGACCCGTGCAGGACACGGGCGCGGTCCGGCGCGAGATCGTGGACGAGGGCTTCTTCCGCCTCCTCATCGACTGGCCGCGCGCAGCCGCCGAGGAGCCCGATGCGCGCACCGTCGCGCAGGCGCGCGGCGCCGACGATGCCGCGCTTGCCGCGCTGGCCCGCGAGCGCATCTTCGGCGAGCACGCCTCGACGTGGCTCGATCGCCGCGGCTACGAGGACCTCGTCGCGTGGTCTGCCACGGCCGCCACGCTGCCCGCGCGACTTCTCGGCAAGCTGCTTGCCGAATCTCCCTTGCTCGGCCGCAGCGGCATCGCGCTGATGCCGGCGCCGACGCGCACCTCGATCGAGGACAAGGTGCTGGCCGCGATGGCGCACGATCCCGAGTACGCGCGCGCTCCCACTTGGGACGGCGCGCCCGTGGAGACCGGCGCGATCGTCCGCATGAGGCATCATCCCCTGGTCGCTGCCGTGATCGAGCGTGACGGCCACACGGCCGGCGCGCGAATGACCGCGCGGCTCGCCGAGCTTGCGCACCTCGTGGCATCGCCCGCGCTTCCGCATGCGGAAGGATTCGCGCCGGCGGGCGGCCAGGGCGTCGGCGCCGTGGAGACCGCACGCGGATTCCTGCTGCATCTCGTGCGCATCGCAGGCGGACGGGTGTCCGACTACCGCATCCTCGCGCCCACCGAGTGGAACTTCCATCCGCAGGGTGCGCTCGCGAGCGGACTGGCCGGCCTCACGGGCCGCGACGGCGCGGACGTGCAGCGCCTTGCACGCCTCGCGGTGCACGCGCTCGATCCCTGCGTGGCATG
The DNA here is from genome assembly GCA_964543615.1 of uncultured Alcaligenaceae bacterium. Taxonomy (GTDB): domain Bacteria; phylum Pseudomonadota; class Gammaproteobacteria; order Burkholderiales; family Casimicrobiaceae; genus VBCG01. The sequence goes on from CAZIZD010000199.1 coordinate 5,928, forward strand.
CTCGATCGAGGTCGCGCATGCATGAGATGGCGCTCGCGGCGAGCATGCGCGACATCGTCGAGGACGTCGCCCGCAGCAACGGCGCGGCGCGCGTGAACGTCGTGCGTGTCCAACTTGGCGCGCTGGCGTGCGTGGAGCCCGCAGCGCTACGCTTTTGCTTCGACGCATCGATGCAGGGCGGGGTTGCCGAGGGCGCGCGCCTCGAGATCGAGGTCACCCCCGGAACGGCGTGGTGCATGCCTTGCGGGAAGACGGTGCCACTCGCGCAGCGCGGCGAGGCGTGCCCTTCGTGCGGCAGCTACCAGTTGCAGGTGTCGGGCGGCGACGAGATGCGCGTCCTCGACATCGAGATCGCTTGAACGGACGAACCACGGGCAACGAAAGGACCAGGCGATGTGTGCGACTTGCGGATGCAGCGGCGAAGCGACGGTGGGGGGCAAGGCCCAGGGCCCAATGGCGCGCCTGCTGTCCGGGCATCATCATCACGGTGAAGCTCCGCGCGTGATCGACGTCGAGCGTGCATTGCTCGCCAAGAACGACGCCATCGCGGCGGGTAACCGCGCGCGCTTCGCGCGCCAGGGCATCTTCGCGATCAACCTCGTGTCGAGCCCGGGCTCCGGCAAGACGTCGCTCGTGGTGCGCACGATCGAGGCGTGGAAGAGCCGCACGCCTGTGACCGTCGTCGAAGGCGATCAGCAGACCTCGCGCGATGCCGAGCGCGTTCGCGCCACGGGCGCGCGCGTCGTGCAGATCAACACCGGCAAGGGCTGCCATCTCGATGCGCAGATGATCGAGTCGGCCGCCAACGAACTGGCGCCCGAGGACGGCAGCCTGCTCATCATCGAGAACGTCGGCAATCTCGTATGTCCTGCCTCGTTCGACCTGGGCGAGGCGCACAAGGTCGCGCTCCTTTCCGTAACGGAAGGCGAGGACAAGCCCATCAAGTATCCCGACATGTTCAGCGCCGCGGATCTCGTGCTCCTGTGCAAGACCGATCTCCTGCCGCACGTCGACTTCGACGCGGCCGAGGCGCAGGCGTTCGCGCGCCGCGTGCGTCCCGACATCCAGTGGCTGGAGCTGTCGTCCAAGACCGGCGACGGCATGGCGCCGTGGATCTCATGGCTCGAGCGCGGCGTGCAGGCGGCACGCGAAGCCGCGGCCGCGCAGGCGAAGGCCACGGCGTGACAGCGATGCCTGCCATGCGTGCGCGGATCGAGGTGCGCGGCATCGTGCAGGGAGTCGGCTTCCGCCCGTTCGTGTATCGCCTCGCCCAGGAGCTCGAGCTCGCGGGCTGGGTGAACAACGATGGCGAGGGCGTTACGATCGAGGTCGAAGGCGAACGCGAGCGCGTGCAACGGATGACGGAGCGCCTCGCGAAGGATGCTCCGCCGCGCGCGCGCATCGACGCCATCGACGTGCGCGCATGCGCGCTGCGCGACGAGCGCGGCTTCGCCATCCTCGCGAGCGGCACGGGCGGCCACGTGCGCACCGCGATCGGGCCCGACACGGCCGTGTGCGACGACTGCCTCGCGGAGCTCTTCGATCCCCGCGACCGGCGATACCGCTATCCCTTCGTCAACTGCACGAACTGCGGGCCTCGCTATACGATCGCGCGCGAGCTTCCCTACGATCGCGCCAAGACGTCGATGGCGGGCTTCGCCCAATGTCCGGCGTGCCTGCGCGAGTACACGTCGCCGCTGGATCGCCGCTTCCACGCCGAGCCGAATGCCTGCCCCGTGTGCGGGCCACGGCTCGCGCTCCTCGACGCAACGGGCAATGCGATCGGCACCGGTGATCCGATCGCCGAGGTGCTCGCCAAAATCGCGCGCGGACAGATCGTCGCGATCAAGGGCCTCGGTGGATTCCATCTCGCGTGCGACGCGCGCAACGGCGCCGCCGTCGCATCGCTTCGGGCACGCAAGGCGCGCGAGGAGAAGCCGTTCGCGGTGATGGCCGCCAACGCGGCCTCGCTCGACTCGTTTTCCGACGCCTCGGTCGCGGAGCGCGCCCTCCTCGCCTCGGTCGAGCGTCCGATCGTCCTCTTGCGCAAGCGCGCGGGGGCGGACGACCTTTTGCCGGGCGTAGCTCCCGGGCTTGCGTGGCTCGGCGCGATGCTGCCCTACACACCCCTCCATTATCTGCTGTGGCACGAAGCCGCCGGACGTCCCCGGGGCACGGCATGGCTCGGCGACCCGCATTCGCTGCTGCTCGTCATGACCAGCGCCAATCCCGGGGGCGAGCCGATCGTGACGGACGACGGCGAGGCCGTGCGAAGGCTTGCGGGAATCGCCGACGCGATACTCGTCCACGACCGCACCATCGTGACG
>CAZIZD010000200.1:0-3141 GCA_964543615.1 uncultured Alcaligenaceae bacterium
GCGAATCCGCCGGTGATCGTGCTTGCCGAGGGCAGCACCTCGGCGACCGTGGTTCGGGTCCAGGCGATGGACTCGGCCATGGGCTGGTGCCACGCGACGCCGTACAGCCAGAGCATCGCGGCGAGACCGCACACGCCGGTGACCGTGTTGAGGACGCCCGGGGGGCCGTGCGTCACGAGGACGTCCTGCGCGAAGTCCCAGTCGGTCTCCTGGTTCTGCGCGAGCTTCTCGTACGCGACGGCGATCAGCACGGGTGCGAGCAGCGGAAAGCCGCAGCCGATGCCCTCCCACCACACGCGAAACGCCCGGCGCACCGCACGATCGAGCTGGGCCCGCGTGTCGCGCCGGGCGTACGCGTCCGAGATCGAGAACTGCAGGAACACGCCGAACAGCCACTTGCCGGGCGTAGTGCCGATGGAGGCGATGAGCAGGCCCTCGATCGGGACCCACGAGCCGGTGATGAGCATGGGCGCGAGGAACGGATGTCCGATCCAGTACGCGAGCTCGGTGGGCACGATGCCGAGGCCGCGCAGCTCCGAGAGAAGCAGCGCGAGGACGAGGCCCCAGATCGCGTAATCGAAGATGCGCGCGGCAAGGCGCTGCCACGGCCGGGGTTCGCTGGTGCGCCCGGACTTCGCGCGCTCGAGCTCCGCCATGCGCAGCTGGAAGATCCAGCTCGCGTCCTCCTGCGGCTGGTTGGTGCCGAGGAACACGCTCTTCTCGCGCCGCCAGTTGAGGATCGCGAGGTCGGTCTGCGGTACGAGAACGCCGGCCGGCGCACCGCGGCGGCGGCGGAGATACGCGACACCGTGCACGGCGCCGTAGACGAGCGTCAGCACGAGCAGCGTGATCGTGAGCCACACGAGAACCTGCTTCGCGACGAGGATCGTGTCGGCGGGCGTCACGAACACGATCGCCGCCGCGATGAACGCGCCGAAAAAGGCGCACAGGCCGATGGTGACGATGGGCGAGCGGCCGAACGAGGCCACGCGCTCGGTGAGGCCCGGATGGTGCAGGTTGCGCTCGACCTCCGGCTCCTCGGCGTCGAGCCCGGTTTCGAGCTCCGCGTCGATCGCCTCCTGCGACTTGCGCTCGACGGGCTCGGCGATGTTGTCGACGTCGGTCTGCTCGCCGGCCTCGGCCACGGCATTGCTCACGACGTGCTCGATACGCTGCTCCGTAGTGCCGGTGGAGAGCGCGAGCTCCTCGTCGTAGCGCTTCCGCCGCTCGGGGTCGGAGAGGATCCGGCTCGCATGGTTGATGAAGCGCAGCGCCTCCTCGACGTTGCCCTGTCCGTCGCGGGTCTTGGCGTAATACTTGCGGATCAGCCGGCGAAGCGCTGCCCGCACGTCCTCGCCGGAGGACGTGGGGAGAATGCCGAGCGCTTCGTACAGCGTTGCCTTCATGCGGCCTAGAGTTTCCAACCTCCGTCGTCTCGGCGCGATTCCGGGCAAGCCGACCGTGACCGGTCGGCATTCGCCGCAAGCTCGACGGAGTGTCTCATCCGGGGGGATTGCAATTATGCCGTTGGAATTATGGCTGGAAACCCCCGTCTGTCCAGTGCTTGCAAAAAGCAAGAAGCGGGCCGCGGATGTCGCGCGCGTCTGGCATATCCACGCCGCTGCAATCCCGCCTCCAGACGCACGAACGGCCCGAATCCGGGCCGTTCGTGGCTTTCGAGACGGAAATGGCTGCCGGCCTATTCTGCCTTGCCTTCCTTGTGCTCGAGCTTTTCGCGGATCCGCGCGGACTTGCCGGAGCGGTCGCGCAGGTAGTAGAGCTTGGCGCGGCGCACGTCGCCCTTGCGCTTGACCTCGATCGACGCGAGCAGGGGCGAGTACGTCTGGAACGTCCGCTCCACGCCTTCGCCGCTCGAAATCTTGCGGACCGTGAACGAGGAGTTCAAGCCGCGGTTGCGCTTGCCGATCACGACGCCTTCGTACGCCTGCACGCGCTTGCGCTCGCCTTCGACGACGCTCACGTTGACGATGACGGTGTCGCCCGGCGCGAAGTCGGGGATCGTCTTGCCCAGGCGGGCCATTTCTTCCTTTTCCAGCTGCTCGATGATGTTCATCGCGAAGTTCCTCTTGGTGGCGCACAGCGCAGGAAATGCGGATCTCTCCGCCCCTGATGGGCGCGCTAGTTGTCGTCCCGGCCCAGCAAGCGGGCCTCTTCCTTCGTCAGCGCGCGCCCCGACAGGAGGTCGGGACGCCGCGCCCGCGTGCGCCGCAACGATTGCGTGAGGCGCCAGCGTCGAATTTCCTCGTGATGCCCCGACAAGAGAACGTCGGGCACCGCCATGCCTTCGTACACCTCCGGCCGCGTGTAGTGCGGACAGTCGAGCAATCCGTCGGCGAAGGAGTCCTCGCGCGCCGACTGCTCGTCGTTCAAGGCACCCGGCAACAACCGGGCGATCGCGTCGATCAGCATGAGCGCGGGCAACTCACCCCCCGACACCACGAAATCGCCGATCGCGATCTCCTCGTCGACCTCGCGCTCGATCAGGCGCTCGTCGATGCCTTCGTACCTGCCCGCGAGGATCACGTATCCGACGGGCGCACCTTCTGCTTCCGCCGCGAGCTCCGCAACCCTCGCATGACGCAACGGCGCTCCGGCCGGCGTCATGTGGATCACGTGCGAGCGCGCCACGCCGTCGCCGGCCTGCGCCTCGCGGGCCGCGGCGATGGCCCGGGCAAGCGGCCCTGGCAACATCACCATCCCGGGACCTCCGCCATACGGCCGGTCGTCCACCGTGCAGTGTGCGTCCGTCGCGAAATCGCGCGGATTCCACGTTGCGAGCCGCCACAGCCCCCGCTCCCGCGCCCGGCCCGTGACGCCTGCGCCCGACGCCTCGCGCACCATCTCGGGAAACAGCGTGACGACGTCGATCCTCACACGCGTTCCCTAGAAATCCTTTCCCCAGTCGACGTCGATGCGCCGCGCCTCGAGGTCCACCGCGTCGACGAACGCCTCGACGAACGGGATGAGCCTCGGCGCGCCATCGTCGTGGTCGACCCGCAGCACCGGATGCGCCCCATATTCCTGCACGGCGCCGACCGTGCCGAGCGTCTCCCCCTGCCGGTTGCGGACCGCAAGGCCCACGAGATCGGCGAGGTACACCTCGTTCCTGCGGACGGCCGG
>CAZIZD010000200.1:3151-8235 GCA_964543615.1 uncultured Alcaligenaceae bacterium
GCCGGGAGCGCGCTTCGCGGCACACCCACCTCGCCTCCCGCCAGCGCGGCCGCCGCTTCGCGGTCCTGCGGACCCTCGATACGGACGATCAGCGTGTTCCCGTGCGGCCGCCCTTCCAGCAACGCGACCGGCCGCCATTCGCTGCGCTCGCCGCGGGGACGCAGCCACCACTGCGCGTGCGACAGGAGCGTCTCACGCTCGGCGGAAAGCGGCGCCACCTTGAGCCACCCCTTGACGCCGTAAGGCGCGAGCACGCGCCCCATCACGACGATGGAATGTTGTTGCGCGCTCAGCTGGCCTGGGCGGGCGCAGCCGCCGGCGTGACCGGCACGCCGCGCTTCACGAGCCCTGCGACCGTGTCGGACAGCTGCGCTCCGCGCTCCTGCCAATAGCTGATGCGGTCGAGCGACAGGCGCAGGCCTTCTTCGCGCTCGGTCGCGATGGGATTGTAGAAACCGACGCGCTCGATGAAGCGGCCATCGCGGCGGTTGCGCGAATCGGCGACGACGATGTTGTAGAAGGGGCGCTTCTTGGCGCCGCCTCGGGCAAGGCGAATGACGACCATGGCGGAAAGCCTTTGTAGGGTTCGGCGAAAAAAGACTTTGATTCTACAACGAAAATAGCCGGTGCATCAAGCGTGGGGCGGACCGGGGCCGCGGCGCGGCCCGCGTGGATTCAAGGACTTGCGGCGTCGCGCCACTTCCACGATAGTCCGTCGTCCATGCTCCGACCCTTGCCGCTTTCCAAGGCACGGCTGGAAGCGCTCACCGACGGCATCTTCGCCGTCACCATGACGCTCCTCGTGCTTGACCTCAAGTTCGCGGACCGCGTAAGCGGCGATCCGTCGCGCGTGCTGCTCGACCTGCTGGCGCTCCTGCCCTACATCGACGACTACGTCATAAGCTTCGTCGTGCTGTGCACGTTCTGGATCGCGCACCTGCGCGTGCTCCGGCGCGCAGCCGAAGCGGACGGCGCCTTCGTGTGGCTCAACCTCTTCTTCCTGCTCCTCACGACCTTCGTGCCGCCGCTCACGTCCTGGATCGGGCACAGTCCCGAGCAGCCCGTCGCCGCCATCGTGTACGGCCTCAACCTCGCGCTCATCATCGGCATCGAGACGCTCATGTGGCGGCGAGTCTGCCTGCACCTGTGGAACGATCCGGCCGCGGATGGGCCTGCGCTGTGGCTGCTGGTGCGCCGGCGCGCCGCGATGTCGCTTTGCATCATCGGGGCCGGCGTGGTGGCGGGCCTGCTCGAGATCCGGCACACGGAAAACGTGAGCTACGCCCCCTACGTGTACCTGCTGCTGATCGGCGCGAGCGTCGTGCGCCGCCATGTGGACGCGCGGCCGGACGCCGCGGCCGGCTAGCGCATGCCGGGCATCATGCCCTTGAAGCCGCGCATCACTTTGGCGAGGTTGCCCTTCGCGACCATCTTCATCATCTTCTGCGTCTGCTCGAACTGATTGAGCAGCTGGTTGACCTCCTGCACCGTCACGCCGGCGCCCGCGGCAATGCGGCGCTTGCGGGAGGCCTTGAGGATCTCCGGCTTGGCGCGCTCCTGCGGCGTCATCGAGTCGATGATGCCCTCGATGCGCCCGATGCGCCGCTCGTCGACGGTCGCCTGCTGCGCGGCACGCGCGAGCTCCGCAGGAAGCTTGTCGGCGAGCGCTGCCATTCCGCCCATCTTGCGCATCTGCCCGATCTGCGCCTTGAAGTCGGCGAGGTCGAAGCCCTTGCCGGACTTGACCTTCTTCGCGAGCTTCGCGGCGGTCTCGACGTCGACGCTCTTCTGGGCCTCCTCGATGAGCGAGAGAACGTCGCCCATGCCGAGGATGCGCGACGCCATGCGCTCGGGATGGAAGGCCTCGAGGCCGTTGATCTTCTCCGCGACGCCGACGAACTTGATCGGCGCGCCGGTCACGTTGCGCACCGACAGCGCGGCGCCGCCGCGTGCGTCGCCGTCGAGCTTGGTCAGCACGACGCCCGTGAGCGGCAGCGCGTCGTGGAAGGCCTTCGCGGTATTGACGGCGTCCTGGCCCTGCATCGCGTCGACCACGAACAGGGTCTCGATCGGCGCGACCGCGGCGTGCAGCGCAGCGATCTCCCTCATCATCGCCTCGTCGACGCCCAGGCGGCCCGCGGTGTCGACGATCACGACGTCGTGGTAGTGCTTGCGCGCCCAGTCCAGCGCGGCCTGCGCGATCGCCACCGGCTGCTGGTCCGCGCTCGACGGGAAGAAGTCGACCCCCACCTGCGCGGCGAGCAGGCGCAACTGCTCGATGGCCGCGGGCCGGTACACGTCGGCGGAGACGAGGAGCACCTTCTTCTTCTGCTCGCTCGCGAGGAGGCGCGCGAGCTTGCCCGCGGTGGTCGTCTTGCCCGCACCCTGCAGACCCGCGAGCAGGATCACCGCCGGGGGCTGCGTGGCAAGCGACAGCGGCACGGCCGCGCCGCCCATCAGCGCCGTGAGCTCGCGATGCACGACGCCCACCAGCGCCTGTCCCGGCGTGAGGGACCCGGCCACTTCGGCGCCGAGGGCCTTCTCCTTGACCGATGCGATGAAGGCGCGCACCACCGGCAGCGCCACGTCGGCGTCGAGCAGCGCAAGGCGGACCTCGCGCAGCGCCTCCTGGATGTTGTCCTCGGTCAGGCGCGCCTCGCCCCGAAGTTGCTTGACGACGCGCGACAGCCGTTGGGTAAGGTTCTCGAACATGGGGGCCGGATAGGGTGGGTCGGGTAAACTTCTGCCGATCGCGCTCATTGCCCGCGCGACAGCGTCCCGAACGAAGGCCTTGATTCTACTTTACGTCGCCGTCGCTGCACTCTATGCCCTGGCCGCCTGGCTGCGTCGCCCGGGCAGCGCGCAGCACGCTCGCCCGGGCATCGCGGCGGCACTGGTGTCGCTCGCCCTCGTCCTGCACGCGGTGTCGATCGTGCGCGCCGTGTTCACGTCGGACGGCGTCGACCTGTCCTTTCCGCAAGCGCTCTCGCTCGTCGCCTGGCTCACGGTGCTGATCGCCGGGGTTTCCGGATTGCTCGGCAAGCTGCCCGCGGTCGGCAACGTGGTCCTCCCCGTCGCAGCCCTTTGCGCGCTCGCGCCCGTGGCGGGCGGGGCGCCGCACCATTTCGCATACGCGGGCGAAACATTGGCAGCGGTGCACATCGGCGTGGCGCTCGTGGGATATGCGCTCTTCACCGTTGCCGCGCTGCAGGCGCTCCTTCTCGCGCGACTCGAGAAGCGCCTGCACAGCGGCATCGCGCGTCCCGACTACGACGGCACGCTGCCGCTGCTCACGCTCGAGCGCTTCCTGTTCCAGCTCGTCGCGGCCGGCTTCGTGCTGTTGACGCTCACCATCGCGAGCGGGCTCGTGTTCTCGGAAGAGGTGTTCGGCAAGCCCGTGACGTTCACGCACAAGAGCGTCTTCTCGGTGCTCGGCTGGCTGACCTTCGGTGTCCTGCTGCTCGGCCGCTGGCGCTACGGCTGGCGCGGCCGTCCGGCCCTCTACTGGATCCTCGCGGGAACGGCCCTGCTGATCCTCGGCTATCTTGGCAGCAAGTTCGTGTCGCAGGTGCTGCTCGGCCGATAGAAGTCCGGACGGACCGGGCGCCAAGGGGCGCCCGTGAGATGAACTGACGGAGCCATGGCTTGGACGAATTCTCGCTGAGCACGCTCGCCGCCGCGCTCGCCGTGCTGCTGGTGGTATCCGGCTTCTTCTCGATGGCGGAGACGGCCATGATGGCCGTCAACCGCTATCGCCTCAAGCACCGCGCGCAACGCGGCAACAAGGGTGCGAAGCTCGCGATGGCGCTGCTCGCGCAGACCGACCGGCTGCTCGGCGTGATCCTGTTCGGGAACAACCTGCTGAACGCGGGCGCCGCGACGCTGGCGGGCGTCATCACCGCGCGCCTCATCGGGACCGGCGAGCTGGCACTCGCCATCAGCACCGCGGCCGTCACGTTCCTGATCCTCGTCTTCTCGGAGATCACGCCCAAGGTCGTCGGCGCGACGCACGCGGATCGCATCGCGCCGCTCGTGGCCTACGCGCTCACCCCGCTCCTGCGCGCGCTCACGCCGGTCGTGTGGTTCGTCAACCTGTTCGTCCGCGCGCTGCTCACGGTGCTGCGCATGAAGGAGGCGCCCGACACCGGTTCCCAGCTGACGCAGGAGGAGTTGCGCTCGCTGGTGCTGGAAGGCAGCCAGTACTTCCGCGGCAAGCACAAGACGATGCTCGCGAACCTCATGGACCTCGAAGCCATCACGGTCGACGACGTCATGACGCCGCGCAACCGCATCCACTCGCTCGACCTCTCCGAGAAGCCGGCGCTCCTGCGCCAGCAGCTCGCGACGTCCTACCATTCGCGCCTGCCGGTGTACGAGGACACGCTCGACAACCTGGTGGGCGTTCTGCCGCTGAAGGCGGTGGTGAGCCTGCAGCTGTCGGCCTCCGAGATCAGCCCCGACAAGCTCCGCCCGCTCCTGCGGCCCCCCTACTTCATTCCGGCGGGCACGCCGCTCCTGACCCAGCTCACGCAGTTCCAGAACGACCGGCAACGCCTGGGCCTCGTGGTCGACGAGTACGGAGAGCTGCTGGGCCTCGTCACGATCGAGGACATCGTCGAGGAGATCATCGGCGAGTTCACGACCCAGGCACCCGGCGGGCAGGAGATCTTCCGGCGGGAACCCGATGGCAGCGTGATCGTGTCGGGCATGGCGATGCTGCGCACCCTCAATCGCCGGCTGGGGTTGCAGTTTCCCATCGACGGGCCCAAGACCCTCAACGGGCTCATCCTCGAGCACTTGGGCGAAATCCCGGAAGCGGGGGCATCCTTCCCGCTTGACGGCCAAATGATGGAGATTCTGCAAACGCAGGACCGGGCGGTCAAAGTGGTCAAGCTCCTCCCCCCCGTGGGACGGGGGACCTCGCCTTTACAAACCCATGTCGAGCGGGCATCATCGTCCGGCTGAAGTTTTATGCCTTTGGAATAGCTCGAATTGCAGGCGAGCGGCATAAGACTTGCTTTTGAGACATTTCATTCCGGTTCGGCAACTCCAGACGGCTCTCCACCGCCTCTTTCCGCCCTTTC
>CAZIZD010000201.1:0-3605 GCA_964543615.1 uncultured Alcaligenaceae bacterium
GCGGTTCGCGCCGCCGGTCGAGGCCAACCTCGTCAATTACCTGTGGCCGCTGCTGATCGTGGTGCTCACGCCGGTTCTGCTCCCGGGATGGAACCTCACCGCACGCCACGTGTTTGCGGCGCTGCTGGGCTTCGCGGGTGCCGCGCTCGCCATCGGCGGCGCGCCGTCCGCGATCGATGCGCGCGCAGCGCTCGGCTTCGGACTCGCGACGGGGTCCGCGCTCACGTGGGCGTGCTACTCGCTGCTGGTGCGGCGCGTGCCGCCCTTCTCGTCGTGGGCCATCGGCGGATTCGCGCTTGCGTCGGGATCCCTCGCGCTCGCCTGCCACGCGCTCTTCGAGACGCGCGCGACCTTCCTGCCCGGTGACGCGTGGAAGCTCGTGGCACTCGGATTGGGACCGATGGGCGCCGCGTTCTACCTGTGGGACATCGCGATGAAGCGCGGCGATCCTCGTGTGATCGGCACGCTCGCTTACGCCACGCCGGTGCTTTCGACCCTCCTGCTCCTGCTCGCGACCGGGAGGACGCCCACGTTCTCGCTGGCCGCGGCAACCGCGCTTATCGTGGGCGCCGCGATCCTCGCCGTCACAGCCGCTCCCGCACCGCGCGCATCATCGAATCGGTGACGCCTTCGAGCGCGTCGCAGATGAACGTTGCCTGGAATTCCATGAGCCAGGCGCGCTCGCCGGCGTTGCTCGCCGCGACCACGACCGCCACGCGCGGATCGATGGCACGCACGGCGGCCATCGCGCTGAATTTGTCGGCGAGTGAATCGCTGGCAACGATCACGACGCGCAGGCCCGCGAGGTCCACCGGCTGGAGGGCCCGAGCGCCAACGTCGCGCACGCCGATGCCCGCACCAAGGCAGGCCGCCTCGATGCGCCGCGCGAGCTCACCCGATCCGATGATGCCCACCTGCGCGGCTTCGCGTGTCGCGGCCCGCGATGGCGCGGCCGCATCCTCCGATCGCCGCAGCAGGCGGAACAGCACGGGATTGAGCGCGATCGAGAAGATGGCAGCGACGACCAGCGCGTCCAGACCCTCGGGCGGCAGGATGCCCAAGCTCTGCCCGAGCGTCGCGAGGATGAACGAGAACTCGCCGATCTGCGCCAGGCCCACCGCCACCGTGGGCGCCGTGCCGCGCTCGCGCATGACCACGACGATGATCCACGCGACCGCCGGCTTCACGACCAGCACGATCGCGAGTGCCGAGAGCACGACGAGCGGATGCTCGATCACGAAGCCCGGATTGAAGAGCATGCCCACCGACACGAAGAACAGCGCCGAGAAGACGTCACGGAACGGCGTCATGTAGGCCTGCGCCTGCGGACCGAAGCGCGACTGCCCCACGACGAGTCCCGCGAAGAATGCACCGAGCGCGACGGACACCTGGAAGACTTCCGCCGCGATGACCGCGATGCCGAGCGCCATCACGAACACGGCCAGCGTGAACAGTTCCTCCGAACGCGTGCGCACCATGCGCTCCATCACGCGGCTCACCACCCGGCTGCCCACGATCCACACGAGGGCCGCGAACAGTGCCGCCTTGCCCAGTGCCATCGCGAGCGGCGCGCCGAAGTCCGCGAGCTCGTCCGCGTCGGTGGCGAGCACCGGCAGCACGACCAGCGCGATCACCGTGAACAGATCCTCCACGATCAGCCAGCCCACGGCCACGTGCCCGGGACGGCTCGCGAGGCGGCCCTGGTCGACCAGCATGCGCATGAGCACGACCGTGCTCGCGACCGCGAGCGCCATGCCGAACACGAAGCCCGCCGCGTTGCTCCATCCGAAGGCGCGGGCGCATGCCCATCCGGCGAGCGTGGCCATCGCACTCTGCGCGATCGCGCCCGGGACCGCGATGCGCCAAACCCGCAGGAGCTCCTGCGGATGGAAGTGCATACCGACGCCGAACATGAGCAGGATCACGCCGATCTCCGCCATCTGCGAGGCGAGACGCGCATCTGCGACGAAGCCCGGCGTGTGCGGCCCCACCAGCAGGCCTGCGAACATGTATCCGACGAGCGTCGACAGCCCCAGCCGCTGCGTGAGCCAGCCGAAGACGAGCGCGGCGGCGAGGCCGCCCGCGAGCGTGGTGATCACGGCGAGGTCGTGCATCGTCGAAGTTTAAGGGCGATTCCGAGGTAGAATCGACAACGTGGCCGGGCCATTCGTGCCCGGCCTTTTCTTTTGCGCCGACCTTGATTGCCGTTCTCTCCGTGACCGTCCGGCTGCTCCTCGCAGCGCTGCTCGCCGCACTCCTGTTCCCCGCTGCGGCGTTCGCACAGTCCGGCGCCGCCGCGGTGCCCGGCCTGCGCCTGCCGCGTAACGTCGAGGTGCAGGACTACGACGCGCACCTGCGCGTGAATCCCGCCGAGGCCGACTTCAGCGGCGCGGTCGTCATCCGCGTGCGCGTGCTCGAGCCAACGGACATCGTGTGGCTCACCGCGAAGGGGCTTGTTCTGCGCGAGGTCTCCGCCGTGGCGCCGGGCGCGGAGCCGATCGCGGGAACGCCCGTCGAGGGCAGCGACGACGTCGTCGGGTTGTCGTTCCCCAAGGTGCTGCCGGCGGGCGAGGTCCGCCTCGCCTTCAAGTACACCGGCTCGATGAACAGCCTCGGCTCGACCGGCCTCTTTCGCCAGGAAGAGAACGGCCACTGGTACGCGGTGACGCAGTTCGAGCCGCAGGACGCGCGACGCGCGATCCCCTGCTTCGACGAGCCGGATCGCAAGGCCACATGGAAGCTCACGCTGACGGTGCCCTCGCACATGCGCGCCTTCGCGAACATGCCAATGGAGTCGGAGCGTGCAGCGGGCGGCGGCTGGCGCGAGGTGGTTTTCCAGCGGTCGCCGCCGCTTCCCTCCTATCTCGTCGCCTTTGCGGCCGGCGAGTTCGACGTGGTCGATGGCGGACGCGCGGGTCTCGACAAGACACCGATCTCCATCGTCGTGCCGAAGGGTCGCGCTGCCGAAGCCCGGTACGCCGCCGAGAACACCGGCGCCATCCTCGCGGCCACCGAACGCTACTTCGGCATGCCGTATCCGTTTCCGAAGCTCGACCTCCTCGCCTATCCGAAGGCATTCTTCGGCACTGCGATGGAGAACCCGGGCCTCGTCACGTACAGCGCGCGGGCGCTCCTCGCCAAGCCGGAGGAGATGAACCCGCTCTTCGAGCAGCGCTTCAAAGGCATCACTGCGCACGAGATCGCGCACATGTGGTTCGGCAACTACGTGACCATGGCGTGGTGGAACGACCTGTGGCTCAACGAGTCCTTCGCGTCGTGGCTCGGCACCAAGGTGTACATGGAGCTCAATCCGCAGGCGACGAGCGGCTGGCGCTCGGTCCAGCGCACGCGCGCCATCGATGCCGACCAGCTGCCGGCCGCGCGCGCGCTTCGGCAGCCGGTCGACGACGCGCGCGACATCCGCGCCGCCTTCGACTCGATCACGTATGCGAAGGGCGAGACCCTTCTCGCCATGTTCGAGCAATGGCTTGGTCCCGAGAAGTTCCGCGACGGCGTACGCCGCTACGTCGCGAAGCACGCGTGGTCGAACGCGACCGCGGACGACTTCTTCGCGGCCCTGGGCGCGACGGACGAGGCCATCGTGC
>CAZIZD010000201.1:3615-8228 GCA_964543615.1 uncultured Alcaligenaceae bacterium
CGTTCCGCGGCTTCGCCGACCGGCCGGGCATTCCGCTCCTCGACGTGAGTCTCGAGTGCAAAGGCAAGCCGACACTCGAGCTCGCGCAGCGGCGCTTCGTTCCGGCGGGCGTCTCGATCCCGGCCGGCGAGCCATGGGTGTTCCCCGCGTGCTTCGACGTGGGCGACGGGCAGAAGTCGCGCCAGGTCTGCACGGTCATGCGCGCGCAGAAGCAATTGCTCGTCTTGCCGCCGGGGGCGTGCCCGCAGTGGGTCGTCGCCAATCGCAGCGGCATCGGCTATTACCTGCCCAAGCTCTCGCCCGCGCTCTACGATGCGCTTCCCAGGGGCGATCGCGCACTGTCCGGTGCGGACTGGGACCCATTGCTGGGCGACCTCGCGATCCTCGCGCGCGGCGGCGCGGTCCGCTACGACGTTGCGCTTCGCGTGGCCGCGCGGCAGGCGGGCAGCCCCGACACGCGTGCCGCGGGTCGCGCCTACGCGCTCGCGCAGTCCGTCCCGACGGCCCTCGTCGATGCATCCAACAAGGAGCGCTACGCCGCGTGGATCCGCCGCTACTACGGCGACCGTGCGCGCTCGCTCGGCTGGCTGCCGCAAAAAGGCGAGAGCGCGGATGTGGTTCGCCTGCGCGATCGTGCGGTCGAGCTCGTCGCGATACGCGGGCAGGACGTCGCACTCGCGCGCAAGGCCCAGCAGCTCGCGCAGCGCTGGATCACGCATCGAAGCGCGATCCCGCCGGAGTCGCGGCGCACCATCCTCGTGGCCGCCGCGCGCACGTCCGACGCAGGTGCAGTCGTGCTTTTCGATGCGCTGTCCGGGATTGCATCGACCACCAAGGACGCGAACGAGCGCGAGGATGTCTACCGCGCACTCGGTGCGTTCGCCGATCCGGCGCTGCTCGACCGCGCGTTGACCGCCATCGTCGGCGGCAGCGGCCAGTCGCGGCAAGCGCTCGCCGCGCTCGAGCAGGCGCTCGAGGGCGACGCGACGCGGGCCCTCGCGCTCGCCTGGATCGCCGGCCATCCGCAGGCCTGGGCGGGCATTCCGAGCGAGCAATTCGGCTACATCGCGCAGTGGGCGAAGGATGCCTGCACGATCCGCGAGCGCGCGCAGTTCGTGAGCGCCTTCGAGGCGAAGCTCGCCTCCTCCGACGGCGCGCGCCGCTACAAGGCGGCGCTCGAGCGCATCGACCAGTGCCTGGCGCTGCGCGCCGAGCAGCAGGCGTCCTTCAACGCGTTCCTCGCACGATGACGCGCGAGCCTGCGCACATCCCGCAAGCGGCCATCCTTCTGATCGTGGCGGCGGTTGCCTGCTTCTCGGTGTCCGACACGATCAGCAAGACCCTCTCGACGCGTTATCCCGTGTCGCTCCTCGTCTGGGCACGATGGAGCGCGCAGGTCGTCGCGATGCTGATATGGCTCGCCCCCACCATGGGCGTTGCGATGGTGCACACGCGGCAGCTGCGCATGCAGCTCGTGCGCGGCGTGCTGCTGATCGGGTCGTCCCTGTCGTTCATGATGGCCCTGCGCTACCTTCCGCTGGCGGAGGCCACGGCGCTCAACTACCTCACGCCCACGCTGGTGATCGTGATGGCGATCGCCTTCCTCGGCGAGCGCCTCACGCGCGCCCGCGGCGCCTTCGTGCTGGCAGGGCTCGCCGGCATGCTGATGATCGTCCAGCCGGGTGCCGAGATCTTCGACGCGGCGTCGCTGTTCGGCATCCTGTCCGCGGGCTGCTATGCGGTCTACCAGGTCACGACGCGCATGCTGGCTGGCGAGGACCCGCGCGTCACGCTCTTCTATCCGGCGCTGGTGGGCGCGGGCATCATGACCCTCGTGTGGCCATGGTTCGGTTCGCGCATCGACGTCGCGTGGCCGGACGTGGCCCTCATGCTGTCGCTGGGCGTGATCGGAACCGTCGGGCATTTCATGCTGATCCTCGCCTTCCGCCGCGCGCCCGCGTCGGCGCTCACGCCCTTTACGTACGTGCACCTCGTGTTCGCGACCACCATCGGCTGGGTCGTGTTCGGCGACCTTCCCGGTCCGCTCTCGTTCGCGGGGATGGCGCTCATCGCAGGCAGCGGCCTGCTGCTCACGTGGCACGAGCGGCGGCGCGCGCTTATCGTGCCTCCGGAACCCACGGCGGTAGACTGATCGTGACAACCCGCGTCGGGCGCACCGAAGCCCGACCTACATGGACACAGCGCGCCGGACGGAAGCCCGGCCTACGTCGGAGGAAAGACCCATGGACAAGCCCCGCATCGGATTCGTCGGCCTCGGCCTCATGGGCCACGGCATCGCCAGGAACCTCGTGACCAAGGGGTTCCCGCTCACGGTGCGCGCGCACCGCAACAGGAAGCCGCTCGAGGACCTTCTCGCGGCGGGCGCCGTCGAGGTGTCGACCAACGCGGGCCTCGCGCAGGGTAACGACATCGTGTTCCTGTGCGTGACGGGGGCGCCGCAGGTCGAGGAAGTCATCAACGGCAAGGACGGCATCGCGTCGGTCGCGCATCCGGGCCTCATCGTCATCGACACGTCCACGAGCGAGCCTTCGACCACCGCCAAGATGCGCGAGCAGCTCGCGGCCAAGGGCGTGCTGTTCGTCGATGCGCCGCTCGCGCGCACGCCCATCGAGGCGGAGCAGGGACGCCTCAACATCATGGTCGGCGCCGACGACGCGACGTTCGAGAAGCTGAGGCCCGTGCTCGCGGCCTTTTGCGAGAACATCATTCACGCGGGTCCGCCGGGACACGGCATCGTGCTCAAGCTCATCAACAACTTCATCGCGCAGGCCATTGCCACCGCCACCGCGGAGGCCTGCGCCGCGGCGGTGAAGTCGGGACTCTCGCTCAAGCGCCTGCACGAAGTCATCTCCGCCGGCGCGGTGAACTCGGGCATCTTCCAGATGGTGCTGGGCAAGATGCTCGAGAACAACGGCGACCTCACGGGCCTCAAGTTCACGCTGTCCAACGCGATGAAGGACCTGCGCTACTACACGCACTTCGCGGAATCGCTGCCCGTGTCGGCGATCGTCGGCGAGGCCGTGCACCAGAGCCTCGTCCACGCGAACCTCATGGGCTTCGGCGACAAGTACGTGCCGTCGCTGATCGAGGCGCAGGAGAAGCTCAACGGCATTCAAATCGTTCCGCGCGGGTAGTCCCATGCGGCTGCTCGTCCTCGGCGGCACGCGCTTCCTCGGCCGTCATCTCGTCGACCTCGCCCTCGAACGTGGGCACGAGGTGACGGTCTTCACGCGCGGCAAGCAGCCCAACCACTGGCCGGATCGCGTGCAGGCGCTCACCGGCAACCGCGACCAGGCGATCTCGCCCGGACTGCGGGAGCTCGAGCAGGGCGAATGGGACGCCGTCGTCGACACCTGTGGCTACGTCCCGCGCGTGGTGCGGCAGTCGGCCGAGCTCCTCGCGCCGCGCGTGGGCCGCTATCTCTTCGTGTCGTCGATCTCGGTCTTCACCGATGCGAGCCGGCCTGGACTCACGGAGAAGGACCCGGTGGGCGCCCTCGAGGATCCAGTCACCGAGGAGATCGGCAAGTACTACGGACCGCTCAAGGCTGCCTGCGAGCGCGTCGTGAGCGAGGTGTACGGGCCGCGCGCGCTCAACGTGCGCCCGGGCCTCATCGTCGGTCCGCACGATCCGACCGACCGCTTCGGCTACTGGGTCGCGCGCTTCGTGCATCCCGGGCTGCTCGGCAATCGCGCGCCGGAGGCGGTGTTGCCCAATCCACCCGAGCGGCTCATCCAGGTCATCGACGCGCGCGATCTCGCCGCGCTCATGCTCGATCTCCTCGACAAGGGGCTCGAGGGGACCTACAACGCCACCAGTCCCGCCGGGCAGTGGACGATGGGTGCGCTGATCGACGCTTTGCGCGCCGCGGGTGGCGCCGCGGCCCCGGCGCCGCGCTGGGTCGACGAAGCGGTGCTCGCCGAGCACAAGGTCGAGCCGTGGACGGGGCTGCCGCTGTGGATTCCGCTGTCGTTCAAGGAGGAGGCGGGATTCATGCAGATCGACTGCACGAAGGCCGAGCGCGCGGGCATGCGCACGCGGCCATTGGTCGAGACCGTGCGCGACACGGCCGCATGGCTTGCGGCGCGCGACAACGCCGGCGCGTGGAAGGCCGTGCTCAGCGCCGACGCGGAGCGCGAGGTGCTGGATGCCGTCCGCTGACCTCGGGCCCTTCCTCGAGTTCGCATTCGAGGTCGCGCAGCGCGCGGGCGAGGTGATCCTGCCCCACTTCCGCGAGGCCATCGCGGTCGAGGACAAGCGCAATTTCATGGGTTACGACCCGGTGACGGTGGCCGATCGCGCGGCGGAGCAGGTGATCCGCGACGCGATCAAGGCCGCGTATCCGGATCACGGGATCCACGGCGAGGAGCACGGCCGGGAAGCCGGCACCTCGCAGTACACGTGGGTGATCGACCCGATCGACGGCACCAAGAGCTTCATCCTGGGCCAGCTTCACTGGGGCATTCTCATCGCTTTGCACGACGGACAGGCGCCGGTCGCGGGTGTGGTCCATCAGCCTTTCGTCGGCGAAACCTTCCTCGGGACCGCCGGCGGCGTCGTGACCTGGAGTCTGATCCCGGACGGAACGGGTA
>CAZIZD010000202.1:0-8215 GCA_964543615.1 uncultured Alcaligenaceae bacterium
AGCGTCGATCCAGTTCGCGGGCGGCGGCGCCTCGCGGGTGTAGCGCTGCATGGCCGCGATCTCCGGCGGCGGATTCGTCTCCTCGGGAATGAGGAAGAGGCCGGCGGCCCGTGCGCGCTCGCCCAGGGAAGCGCGGCTCGTGTAGACCGACAGCGGGATCGACACGACGAGCGCGCCCGCCACGGGCGCGAGCCACCACACGAACGCCGGGTTGATCCACCACACGAGCGCGATCCACGCGATGCCGAAAAGCGTGTGCAGGCCGTGCCGGCGCAGCGCCTCACGCCACGTCGTCTCGGCATCCTCCCGGGCCGGCGACTTCCACGTCACCGTGCGTCCCATGAGCGCCATCACGACGAATCGGGTGTGGAACAGCATGCGCACCGGTGCGAGCAGCGCGGACATCACGATCTCCCCGGCCACGCTCGCGACGAGCTTCACTTCGCCACCGTACTTCGACACGGCCCGCAGCGGCACCAGCAGCACCGACAGGATCTTGGGCAGGAACAGGATGAGCGCCGTCCCCGCGGCGAGGGAGAGCGCCCATTCCGGACGCCACCGCGGCCAGATCGGGTAGAGCTGGTAGGGCTGCGTGAAGTACTCGGGCGGAACCAGCGTGTGGAGTGCCAACTGCACGGTCGACAGCACGAGGAACAGGAACCAGAGCGGCGCCGAGAGGTACGCCATCACGCCGGTCATGAACACGACGCGATGCGCGGGATGCAGGCCGCGCGTCATCATGAGCCGTGCGTTCATGAGGTTGCCCTGGCACCAGCGGCGGTCGCGCGCCAGCTCGTCGATGAGGTTGGGGGGCATCTCCTCGTAGCTGCCCGGCACGTCGTAAGCGATCCACACGCCCCACCCCGCGCGACGCATGAGCGCCGCTTCCACGAAGTCGTGGGAAAGGATCTCACCCGAGAGAGCGCCCTTGCCCGGCAGCCGGTGCAGGCCGCAGTACTCGATGAACGGCGCCACCCGGATGATCGCGTTGTGTCCCCAGTAGTGCGACTCGCCGAGCTGCCAGTAATGAAGCCCGGCGGTGAACAGCGGGCCGTACATGCGCGTGGCGAGCTGCTGGATGCGCGCGTAGAGCGTGTCGCGCCCGGTGGCGCGCGGCGCGGTCTGGATGATGCCGGCATCGGGGTTCGCGTTGGCGAGCCGCACGAGTGTGGCGAGGCACGATCCGCTCATCACGCTGTCGGCGTCGAGCACGACCATGTAGCGGTAGCGCGCGCCCCAGCGACGGCAGAAGTCCGCGATGTTGCCGCTCTTGCGCTTGATGCGGTGCGTGCGCCAGCGGTAGAAGATCCGGCCGAATCCGCCCGCCTCGCGGCACAGCGCTTCCCAGGCCGCGACTTCGGCCACGCGCGTGTCGGCATCGCTCGTGTCGGACAGCACGAAGAAGTCGAAGTGCGCGAGCTCGCCGGTCGCCGCGAGCGACTCGTACGTCGCGCGCAATCCCGCGAACACGCGCGCCACGTTCTCGTTGCGGATGGGCATCACGATCGCGGTCCTGCCCGCGGGGTCGATCGGCGCGATGCCGGCCTCGCTGCGCGACACCGCGAAGCGCTCGCGCTTACCGATAAGTACGATGAGGCCCGCCATCGCGGTCCAGAATCCGAGCGACACCCAGGTGAACAGCGTCGCGAACAACACGAGGATCACGATCTCGAGCGGCCGCGTCCCGTGATAGGGCAGCACTTCGCTCATGAGGGCCGTCGCGAGCCACGTCTGCGCAAGCGCGAGGCCGAGCAGGACGATCCGCCGGCGATTCGCGGCGTGGTACCAGCGCTTGCGGGCGGCGTGCTGCGGCGCATGCTTCTTCACGGCGCTCCACGGCATGGGCACCATCGAGACGCGTTGGATTGGCGGCGTCGTGACGAGGCGCGGATAGCCGCGTGCGTCGAGCCGTACGGGAGCTTCGGTCATCACTCGCTTGGCTCGGCCGGCCCGCTCACTCCGGCGGCACGATGTAGCTCCAGGTCGGCGTGAGCGTCGTCTCGCCAGTGCGCAGGAACGCGCGCATTTCGAGAGGCTTCTTGTCGTCGAGCTGCTTGACGCGCAGGCGCAGGCGGAAGCCGCCGGTCACGTCGTTGCGGTAGGCATGGTTCTCCACGATCTGGCCGTTCGCGTCGGCGGTGACCACGCTCTCGACTTTCGCGTCCGCGGCCAGGTCCTTGAGCGCGGGGCCTTCGAAGTCGACCACGAAGCCGATCGTCGGGTCGGCCTCCTTCGTGTAGCCGTGGCCGCGCCGCGACTGGGCGATCCACGCGAGCGGCGGCCTGGTGTCCGTGTTCTTCTGCCAGCGGATGCGGTACTCGAAGTCGAGCGGCTGGCGCGGCGAGGGCACGGCGTCGGGCACCCAGAACGCGACGATGTTGTCGTTGGTTTCGTCGGGCGTCGGGATCTGCACGAGCTCGATGCGTCCCTTGCCCCAGTTGCCGCGCGGCTCGACCCACGCGCTGGGTCGCAGCTCGTAGCGCGCCTCGAGGTCCTGGTAGTTGTCGTACAACCGGTCGCGCTGCATGAGCCCGAAGCCCATGGGGTTGGTGAGCGAGAACGACGTCACGAGCAGGCGCTTGGGATTGACCAGCGGCCGCGTGATCCATTCGCCGGTGCCCGCCTGGATGAGAAGGATGTCCGAGTCGTGCACCTCGGGACGGTAGTCGCGCGTCGCGGTGCGCGGCTGGTTCTCGCCGAAGAAGTACATGCTCGTGAGCGGCGCGAGCCCGAGCTTGGCCACGTTCTTGCGCAGGAACACGCGCGCCTTCACGAGCGTCGCCGTCTCGTTGCCGGGCCGCAGCACGAAACGGTACGCGCCGGTCGCGCTCTCCGAATCGAGCAGCGCGTAGAACGTGAGCTCCTTCGCCTGCGCGTCGGGACGCTCGATCCAGAATTCGGTGAAGTGCGGAAACTCTTCGCCGGACCCGAGCGCCGTGTCGATGGCCAGTCCGCGCGCGGACAGCCCGTAGCGCTGGTCCTTGCCGAGCGCGCGGAAGTACGACGCGCCCTGGAACACGAGCACCTCGTCCTTGTATTTCGGCGTGTTGAGCGCGTAATGCACGCGAAACCCGGCGAAGCCGATGTTGCGCAGGGCCCCGCGGTCGAGCTTCGTGTTGTTGCCGTAATCGAAGAGGTCTGGGTCGAACCTGATCTCGCGCGGAACGCCGCCCACGACCTCCGAGATGCGCACGGGGCGGTCGTAGTAGAGGCCGGGATGAAAGAGCTGCACCTCGAAGGGCAGACCCTGCGACCGCCATATCGAGCGCGACGGCTTGAAGCGTATGTCGCGGTACTGGTCGTAGGTGAGGTCCTTCAGCGCCTTGGGGAGCTCGCGGGTGGACGCCTTGTACGCGTGGGAGGCAAGCGTCGAGGCGCGCTTCGCCACGTCGTCGAAGTCGAAGGCGTGGGCCGTGCTCGCCGCGACGAGCACGACCACGGCAAGGAAATAGCGGGACAGCATCATGGCGTGGGTCGCACGCACATGGCGGCACCTTCGTCGACCCAACCCTTCGCGACCATCTGCGTGACTACGGCACGGCTCGTCGTGAACCTGTGATTCGAAACGCCGAACGGCCGCCATACGCGATAGAGCACGACGCGACCCTCGGAGCACGTCCCATCGCCCTTGGGGGCGCCAGCCAGCATCGGCAGTCCTTCGAAGTCCCATTGCCCGCTCTTGTCCACGGCACGGCACTCCTGGCGGTCGCGCGTGAAGAAGTGCGAATCGGGGCCGGTTCCCGGCCGCCCATAGAACCGATAGACGGGAGTGTCGCTCGTCTTACAGGTTGCAGACACGACAGCCCGAAATCCTTCACCGGTTCGCACCCAGGGACCGACCTTGCCTGCATCGATGGCGGCGATTTCGCCCGGGTCGCTCGTGTAGAAGTAGTGATCGAGGCCGGCGTGGTGGAACTCGACGAACCGGGCGACATACTCGCTCGGCAGGATACAGCCGTACCCGTTGGGCCCGAGCCATGTGAATTCATCGACCTGGTACAGCCGAACGAGCATCGCCAGGGGATCGACGAGCGGCGGGTACGTCAAGTACGCGTTCCACGTGCCGTCGAAGAATCGATACCCCGTCACGGCGGATGGATTGCCCAACTTCTGCGCGTACGAGGCGTCTTTGGCGACTTTCGCGGCGATCTGCTCGGGCGTCAGCGTCGGATGCCTCGCGATGATCGCTGGCTGCATCGAGGGATCAGGGTTGCACTGGTCCAGCAGCGGCCCGATGCTGATGACTCGCGTCTCGACGGCGTAATTCACGCCGTCGGGTGCGTACAGCCTTCCTTCGACTGTGTACGCTCCCCGCGTCAGCGTGCCGAGCGTCGCGCCCGCACCGTAGCACTCGTTCACCGGCCTCTGGCCAGGAAGTCTCCAGGCGCTGACCACGAAGGTGTTGCCGGAGCGCGTCACGGCCATGCCGGCCGCGCAGTCCATCCTCGAACTGTCGGACGGGACGAGACTGACATTGATCGGCGCACCTTCGACGAACTCGCCGAACTGCGATGCTACCGTCAGGAACTGGGCGCTTGCGACCGAAGCAGCAGCGAGCAGCGCGATCGCGAAAACACGGACGAGATGAGCTCTTGCGCGGCGCATGGCGTCAGGAAGGAGGCAGCACGCACATGGCCGCCCCTTCGTCGATCCATCCCTTCGCAACCATGGCGTCGACAACCGTGCGATCCGTCGTGAAGCGATGATTCGAATCCCCGAACGGGCGCCAGACGCGATAGAGCGGAATGCGCACACCGCTCGCGTAGCCCACGGGCTTGCACGACCCGTCGGCCGCCACCTCGCGCGCCCAGAAAGGCACGCCTTCGAAGTCCCAGTGCGAGCTCTTGTCGACGGTGCCGCACTCCGCGCGGTCGCGCGTGAAGAAGTGCGAGGAGGGTCCGCTGCCCGGCCGGCCGGCGAAGCGATACACGACGGTGTCGTCCGAGAACGGGCAGCCGGGGCTGGTCACGGCGTGAAACGATTTGCCCGTCTGCGTCCACGGTCCCAGCTTGCCCGCTTCGATCGCCGCGATCTCGCCAGCGTCGCCGGTGTAGAAATAGTGATCGAGCCCCGCATGGTAGAACTCGACGAACTTCGCCGTGCCGTCCGGCGGCGGCGGCGAGTAGCACGCGTGGCCGTTGCCTCCCACCGACAGAAATTCGCCGGTCGCGTGCAGCAGCACCGTCATCTCGGTCGGGTTGACGAGCGGCGGATACGACAGGAACGAGTACGAGTACTTGCCGATCGTAAGGCCGCCGCTCACGACGGGGTTACCGAGCTTCGCCGCATAGGCAGGATCGCGCGCCACCCTGTCCGCAAGCTGCTCCGCGCTCATCATGCCGTGCAGGGCGATGATCGACGGCTGCAGTGCCGGGTCGCGATTGCATCGTCCGGCAAGCGGCAGCACGCGCAGCGGCTGGACCTCCGAAAGGTAGAAGGTGCCGTCGGTGGCGTAGTACCGCGCCTCAACCTCGTAGCTGCCTGCTGGCAGCGTTCCGATCGGGCCGGACACGCGATAGCAATCGCCCTGCTGCGCCTGCGCTTTCCAGGCGCTGACCACGATGCGATTGCCCGAGCGCTGCACGCCGAGTCCGGAGTCGCAGTCGAGGCGCGTTCCGTCGCCGGGTGCAATGCTCGCGATCACGCTACCCCGGTCGACGAACTCACCGTCGGTGTGCCAGAGCGAAAGGAACTCCGCCGCGTCCGCCCCGAAGCTTACCGTGGCGGCGAGCAAGGCGACCGGAAGGACGCGCGCGCTCATCCCAGATTCGGCGCGAGCCTGCGTGCCGCATCCTCGCGCGTGATCCCCGCGCGCCTCGCGAAGTCCGTGAGCTGGTCCTCGCCGATCCGCCCCACCGCGAAGTACTGCGCGTCCGGATGCGACAAGTAGAACCCCGACACCGCGGCCGTGGGCAGCATCGCGAAGCTCTCGGTGAGCGTCATGCCGAGCTCGTTCGCGCGCAGCAGGTCGAAGAGCGGCGCCTTGACGGCATGATCCGGACACGCGGGATAGCCCGGCGCGGGGCGGATGCCGCGATACTCCTCGCGGACCAGCGCGGTGACGTCGAGGGCCTCGTCCGCGGCATAACCCCAAAGCTCGCGCCGCACCTTGGCGTGCAGCCATTCCGCGAACGCTTCCGCGAGCCGGTCGGCGAGCGCCTTCAGCATGATCGCGTTGTAGTCGTCCTTGGCGCGCTCGAACTCCGCGAGCTTCTTCTCGATGCCGAGGCCCGTGGTGACCGCGAAGGCGCCCAGGTAATCGACGCGGCCGGAATCCTTCGGCGCCACGAAGTCCGCGAGGCAGAAGTTCGCCTTGCCCGCGGGACGCTCGTTCTGCTGGCGCAGGTTGCGCCACGTGAGCGCCACGTTGCCACGCTCGTCGTACACCTCGATGTCGTCACCCGCTGCGTTCGCGCGCCACAGACCCATCACGCCGTTGGCCGTGAGCCATCGGCCTTCGACGATCCTGCGCAGCATCGCCTGCCCCTCGCGATGCAGGTTGCGCGCGGCCTCGCCCACGACCGCGTCGTCGAGAATCGCGGGATACGGCCCCGACAGCTCCCACGCCTGGAAGAAAGGACCCCAATCGATGAAGCGCGCGATCTCGGCGAGATCGACGTTGCGGAACTCGCGGCGGCCGGTCGCCTTGGGCACCGGAGGCGTATACCGACTCCAGTCGGCCCTGAACGCATTGGCGCGCGCGCCTTCGAGCGTGACGAGCGTCGGCCCCTTCTTGCCTGCGTGCTGCGCGCGGATCTTCTCGAAGTCGGCGGCGACCTCGGCCACGTAGGCTTCGCGCAATTCGTCCGACAACAGGTTGCTCGCGACGCCGACCGCGCGCGACGCGTCCGGCACGTACACGGTGACGCCGGAGAAGTGCGGCGCGATCTTCACCGCGGTGTGCACGCGCGACGTGGTGGCGCCGCCGATCAGGAGCGGCTGCTTCATCCCGAGCCGCTGCATCTCGTGCGCGACGTGCGCCATCTCCTCGAGCGACGGCGTGATGAGCCCGGAGAGCCCCACGATGTCGGCCTTGCGCTCGATCGCGGTGTCGAGGATTTTCTTCGCAGGCACCATCACGCCCAGGTCGATCACGTCGAAGTTGTTGCACTGGAGGACGACACCCACGATGTTCTTGCCGATATCGTGCACGTCGCCCTTCACGGTCGCCATCACGATCGTGCCCTTGGGCTTGCCGGCATCGCCCGAGGCGGCCTTCTCCTGCTCGATGAAGGGCACGAGATGCCCCACGGCCTGCTTCATGACGCGCGCCGACTTCACGACCTGCGGCAGGAACATCTTGCCCGCGCCGAAGAGATCGCCGACGACGTTCATCCCGGCCATCAGCGGACCTTCGATCACATGGATCGGCCGCGCATACTTCTGCCGCGCCTCCTCGGTGTCCTCCACCACGAAGGTCGTGATGCCCTTGACCAGCGCATGCGACAGCCTCTCCTCGACGCTCGCGTCGCGCCACGCCAGGTCCTCGGTGGCGACCTTGCCCTGCGCCTTGACCGTTTCCGCGAAGGTCACCAGGCGCTCGGTGGCGTCCGGCCGGCGATTGAGCACGACGTCCTCGACCCGCTCGCGCAGGTCCGGCGGAAGCTCGTCGTAGACGCCGAGCTGGCCCGCGTTGACGATGCCCATCGTGAGGCCCGCGCGAATCGCGTGATACAGGAACACGGTGTGGATCGCCGCGCGCACGGGCTCGTTGCCGCGGAAGCTGAAGCTCACGTTGCTGATGCCGCCCGAGACCTTCGCGTGCGGCAGGTGCTCGCGGATCCAGCGCGTCGCGTCGATGAAGTCGACCGCGTAGTTGTCGTGCTCCTCGATGCCGGTGGCGATGGCGAACACGTTCGGATCGAAGACGATGTCCTCGGGTGCGAACCCCGCGCGATCCACGAGGAGGTCGTAGCTGCGCCGGCAGATCGAAGTCTTGCGCTCGAAGGTGTCGGCCTGGCCCTTCTCGTCGAAGGCCATCACGATCACCGCCGCGCCGTAGCGGCGGACGAGCTTCGCGTGATGCAGGAACGCGTCCTCGCCTTCCTTGAGCGAGATCGAGTTGACGATCGGCCGGCCCTGCACGCACTTCAAGCCCGCCTCGATGACCTCCCACTTGGAGGAGTCGATCATCACCGGCACGCGGGCGATATCGGGCTCGGACGCGACGAGATTCAGGAAGCGGACCATCGCCGCCTTCGAATCGAGCATCGCC
>CAZIZD010000203.1:0-8212 GCA_964543615.1 uncultured Alcaligenaceae bacterium
CGGGCAACGCGCTCGCCCTGTCCCTCAACACGAGTAAGGTCAACCGCACGCTGTCGCTGACCTACACCGAGCCCTACTGGACCGTCGACGGCGTGTCGCGCACCTTCGAGCTCTACAACAAGAACATCGACCCGACCGGCATGACGGTGTCGCAATACGCGTCGAACACCCTCGGCGGCGCGGTCGGTTTCGGCGTGCCCGTGTCCGAGATCGACACGATCAACTTCGGCTTCCGCGTCGAGCATACGAACCTCACGCTGTTCTACAACAGCCCGCCCGTCTACTACCAGTTCGTGCAGGACTTCGGTTACTCGACCAACAGCTACATCGTCTCCGCCGGCTGGTCGCGTGACACCCGCAACGACATCCTCTATCCTTCGTTCGGCCGGCTGCAGTCCGCTCTCGCGGAGATCGGGCTGCCGATCGGCGACCTTGCGTACTACAAGCTCTCCTACGTCAACCAGTCGTTCTGGCCCGTTTACGGCGATTTCGTCCTGATGCTCCGCGCGGACCTGGGTTACGGCGACGGCTACAACGACAAGCCGCTGCCGTTCTTCAAGGCGTTCTACGCCGGCGGCGTGGGCTCCGTGCGCGGCTACGAGTCGGGATCGCTGGGCCCGCGCGACATCTACGGCAACACGCTGGGAGGCAAGCGCAAGATCGTCGGCAACGCGGAGCTGTTCTATCCCATCCTCAAGGGTGACAAGTCGGTGCGTCTCTCGGGCTTCCTCGATGCCGGCCAGATCTACGTGAACGGGTACCAGCCCGAGTTCGAGAACTTCCGCTACTCGGCCGGCGTCGGCCTCGCATGGAACTCGCCGATCGGTCCGCTCAAGTTCAGCTACGCCATTCCGCTCAACGACATCCCTGCCGACCGGATCCAGCGATTCCAATTCCAGGTCGGCACCGTCTTCTGACCAAAGAACCCATCGTGAAGCACATCGCTTCCCACATCGTTTCCCTCCTCGCACTCGCCGTGGCGCTCACCGCCACCGCGGCGTACGGCGCCGACTACAAGATCGGCTTCGTCAACACCGAGCGCCTGTTCCGCGAAGCGGCACCCGCCAAGCGCGCGCAGCAGAAGATCGAGAAGGAGTTCTCGGCCCGCGACGCGGAGCGCCAGAAGTTGAGCAAGCAGGTGCGCGACCTGCAGACGCTGCTCGACCGCGAAGGCCCCACCATGGGCGAGGCCGAGCGCCGCAACAAGGAGCGCGACCTCGCCAACCAGATGCGCGACCTGCAGAGGATGGACCGCGAGATCCGCGAGGATCTCAACATCCGCCGCAACGAGGAGCTCGCGAGCGTGCAGGAGCGGGCCAACAAGGTCATCCAGCAGATCGCCGAGGCCGAGAAGTTCGACCTCATCATCCAGGACCCGGTGGTCTACGCGAGCCAGCGCGTGGACATCACCGACAAGGTCATCAAGGCGCTCGCGGACAAGTAACTTCATGACCGGCGAGCGCGGCGGCCAGGAGCGCGAGGGGCCGGTCCCGAGCGCGGATCGCGCTCCCGAACCCAGCGGCGAGCAGTCCGCCGTCGCAATGGCGGGCCTTCCCATTTCCCTGTCCGATCTCGCGGCGCGCGTGGGTGCGACGCTCATCGGCGACGGCGGCGTGATCGTGCGCCGGGTGGGCACGCTCGACGCTGCGGCACCCGACGCCATCGCATTCCTGTCGAGTGCCAGGTACCGATCGCAGCTCGCCGCAACCCGCGCCGCCGCGGTGATCGTCGCGCCGGCCGATGCCGACGCCACCTCCGTCCCAAGGCTCGTGCACGCCAATCCGTACGCGACGTACGCGCGGGCCGCGACCGTTCTCTATCCTGCGCCGGCGGTTCGATCCGGCATCGACCCCACGGCGCGCGTCGCGCCCGAGGCCTCGGTTGATCCGACGGCGTGCGTCGGCGCGTACGCGGTGATCGACAAGGGGGCCCGCATCGGGGCGCGTGCGAGCATCGGGGCGCATTGCACGATCGGGGACGATGCGGAGGTCGGGGAGGACGCGCGCCTCCACCCACGCGTCACGCTGTATCCGCGCTCCGTCATCGGCGCGCGCACGATCGTCCACAGCGGTGCTGTGATCGGCGCCGACGGCTTCGGCATGGCTGACGACGGCGGCACCTGGCTCAAGATTCCGCAGGTCGGGCGCGCCATCGTCGGCGAGGATTGCGAGATCGGGGCCAACACGACCATCGACCGCGGCGCGATCGGCGATACCGTGGTCGAGAACGACGTGAAGCTCGACAACCAGATCCAGGTGGGCCACAACTGCCGCATCGGCGCGCATTCGGCCATCGCCGGCTGCACGGGCATCGCGGGCAGCACGACCATCGGGCGCGGCGTGCGCATCGGCGGTGCCGCCAACATCGGCGGGCATCTCGCGATTCCCGACGGCACTGTCATCTCCGGCGCGTCGACCGTGATCGGCAACGTGAAGGCGCCCGGTGTGTACATGGGACTGTTCCCACTGATGGCGCAGGACGACTGGCGGCACGCCGCGGTCGAGTTGCGAAGGATCCGCGCGCTGGCGTCTCGCGTGGCTGCCCTCGAGCGTATCCTGCGCGAACGCGAGGCAGGCGAAGGAGAGTCTTCTTGAGACGCATCCGTCAGGGCATGCGCGGAGCCCGCGCATGACGCTCGTCGAGTTCGAGTCGCTGCTCGCGACGATGCCGCGCCGCTACCCCGGCCTGCTCATCGATCGCATCGACGAGTGCATCCCGCACCAATCGGCACGCGGCGTGAAATGCGTCACCGTGAACGAGCCCTATTTCCAGGGGCACTTTCCCGAATATCCGGTGATGCCGGGCGTGCTCGTGCTCGAGGCCCTCGTGCAGCTCTCCACGCTGCTCGCCGCAAGCTCCGGCCTGCCGCCGCCCACCGCGATGCGCATGCTCGACCGGGTCCGCTTCAAGCGGCAGGTCGTGCCTGGCGACCGGCTCACGCTCGAGACCACGATGCGCGAAGACGGCCGCTTCGACATGCGCGCGCTGGTGGATGGCGAGCTCGCGACGGAGGCCACGGTCGTGCTCGTGGCGGAGCCGCAGGGATGAGCACGGCGGGCATTCACCCCACCGCCATCGTCGATCCGTCGGCGCGCATCGCGCCCGACGTGACGATCGGCCCGTACTCCATCGTCGGACCCGGCGTGACCATCGCGTCGGGCTGCGTCCTCGGCCCGCACGTCGTCGTCGGCGCGCGTACGCGGCTCGGTCAGCGCAATCGTATCTTTCAGTTCGCTTCGATCGGCGAGATCCCGCAGGACCGCAAGTACGGCGGCGAACCCACCACCACCACCATCGGCGACGGCAACACGTTCCGCGAGTACGCGACGGTTCACGCGGGCACGGTGCAGGATCGCGGCGACACCGCGATCGGCAACGACAACCTGTTCCTCGCGTACACGCACGTGGCGCACGATTGCGTGGTGGGCAGCAACACGACGTTCTCCAACAACGCGCAGATCGCCGGGCACGTGCACATCGGCGACTGGGCGGTGCTGGGCGCGTTCGCGGGCGTGCACCAGTTCTGCCGCGTGGGAGCGCATGCGATGCTCGCGGCGTTCGCGGTCGTGCTGCAGGACGTTCCCACCTACGTGACGGTGCAGGGCTACCCTGCCAAGCCGCACGGCACCAACAACGAGGGCCTGCGCCGCCGCGGCTTCCCGCCCGAGGACATCCTTGCCGTGCGGCGCGCTTACAAGACGCTTTATCGCGAGGGACTTACGCTGGAGGAGGCGCGAGCGAGGCTCGCCGAGCTCGGCGCCTCCACGCCGGCGGTCGCGCCGCTCGCCGCGTTCCTCGCGCAGGCCGGGCGCGGCATCGTGCGGTGAGCCGCACGCCGATGTTCCCGCTGTCATGATCGCTCCCGAGGGCCAGCAAGGTCCCTCCGCGGGCCGCGGACCGGTCACGGTCGGCATCGTGGCAGGGGAGGCCTCGGGCGATGCGCTTGCGGCCACGCTCATCCACGCCGTGCGGGCGCGCTGTCCGAACGTGCGCTTCGTGGGCATCGCGGGGCCGCGCATGGAGGCCGCGGGCTGCGAAGCCTGGTACCCCCTAGAAAAGCTCGCGGTGCGCGGGTTGGTCGAGGTCGTTGCGCATCTACCCGAGCTGCTGCGCATCCGGCGCGAGTTGCGCGCACGCCTGCTGCGGGCCAGCGTGCCGCTGTTCGTGGGCGTCGATGCGCCGGACTTCAACCTGGGCCTCGAGAAGCAGCTGAAGCGCCGCGGCGTGCGCACCGTGCACTTCGTGTCGCCGTCGGTGTGGGCGTGGCGGCGCGAGCGCCTGCGCACGATCGGCGAGAGCGTCAACCGCATGCTGGTGCTGTTCCCCTTCGAGCCGCCGCTCTACCGCGATGCCGGCGTTCCCGTCACGTACGTCGGTCATCCCATGGCGCGTCACGCCGCCGACCACGCGTCGCGGCGCGAGACGCGCGACCTCCTGCGCATCCGCCCGTCGGCGCCGGTGTTCGCGCTGCTGCCGGGAAGCCGCATGTCGGAGATCGAGATGCACGCGAGCCTGGTGCTCGAGACGGCCGCCTGGCTCAACGAGGCGCGCGCCGACGCGCAGTTCCTCGTCCCGTTCGCAACGCGCGCAACGCGCGATGCATTCGAGGAGACGATGCATCGCACCGGTCACGCGAACCTGCCCATCACGCTGCTGTACGGTCACGCCGACGACGCATTGCGTGCCGCGGACGTGGGCATCGTGGCCTCGGGCACGGCCACGCTCGAGGCCGCGCTCGCGCGCTGCCCCCACGTCATCTTCTATCGCGTGTCCCGGTTGACCGCATGGATGGTCGCGCGCAAGCTCCTGCTGCCCTACGTCGGATTGCCCAATGTGATCGCCGGACGCTTCGTCGTGCCCGAATTCCTGCAGACGCAGGCCACGCCGCGCAACCTCGCGCAGGCGGCGCTCAATCTGTTCGACGACACGGTCACGCGGCGGCGGCTGGAAGCACTCTTCGCGGGCTTTGCAAACGAGCTTCGCACCGACACCGCGGCGCTCGCGGGCGAGGCGGTGGCGCAGGAGCTCGCGGAGGCGGGGTACGCATGCTGAGCTGCGGCATCGACGAAGCGGGACGCGGCCCGCTTGCAGGCCCCGTGTTCGCCGCGGCGGTTATCCTCGATCCCGCGCGCCGTATCCGAGGACTGCGCGACTCCAAGGTGCTGACGCCGGAGCGGCGGCAGGCGCTCGCGATCGAGATCCGCGAGAAGGCCATCGCGTGGGCGGTGGCGTCGGCGGAAGTGCACGAGATCGACTCCATCAACATCCTGCAGGCGACGCTGCTCGCGATGCGGCGCGCGGTCGAAGCGCTCGGGGTCGCGCCTGCCGAGGCCATCGTCGACGGCAACCAATGCCCGCGCCTGCCGTGCCCCGTGCATGCGATCGTGAAGGGCGACCGCGACGTGCTGTCGATATCGGCCGCGTCGATTCTCGCCAAGACCGCGCGCGATGCGCTTATGTGCGAGTTCGACATCGTGTATCCGAGCTACGGCTTCGCGCAGAACAAGGGCTACGGCACACCCGAGCATCTCGCGGCGCTCGACCGCTTCGGTCCGTGCGCCATCCACCGCAGGTCGTTCGCGCCCGTGGCGCAGATTTCGCTGCCGTTCTAGTGCGTCAGGGCAGGACTCTTCGTGGCCGCGGTTCGTGCCGCGCGCTCGTAGGTGGCCCGCTCGGTGATCGAGACGATCTTGCGTCCGCGATAGCGCGCGTATTCCTCGGCGAACGCTTGCAGCGTGTCGAAGGGACCCGCGACGACGCCCGGGCGCTTGGAGTCGGCGAAGACGTATAGCCTGCCATCGCGCTCGAACGCGGCGACCCAGTGACGGCGCAGCGCGTTGCCGCCGATCGTGACGGGGTCGAACTCGATCATGACGTAGCGCGGACGCGACTGCGGAGCGATGGCCGCGAGCGCTTCCACCGCGAAGCGCGACAGGTCCACGCACACGCCCTTCGGCGACACGAAGAAGTCGCCGGGCGCATGGATCGGCAGACGGCCTTGCGCCTGCCGCTGCGTCTCGGACAGGCGAATGGCCCGTGCCGTGTCGTACTCGAACCGCGCGCCGATCCAGGCGTTGACGTCCTCGGCGCTGCGCCAGGCGGCGAGCGCCTGCGCGTACGTCGGCGCATCGACGAACGCGACGGCCGGCGCGCGCGCCTCCGGTGCGTCGGACAGCGGATCCGCCACGGGCGACGCCGCGAGGGCCGCGGACAGCAACAGCGTGCCAAGCAGGCTCGGCATGACTATGGCCCTCGCGCGCGCCGCAGGATCTCGGCGCGAATCTCGCCGTACTGCTTGCGCGTTTCCGCCTCGATCAGCATCGGGCCGAGACCCGGCGGCACCCACGTCGACGGCGTGTAGCTCCCGGTATGGAGGACGTGCGTGACGCCGCCGCGCTCCTCGATGCGCGTGACGAATGCGGCGGGCATGGTGTCGCCCGCTACGATCTTCGAGCGGATCTCCGTCGGCGGCTCGAGCTCGATCTCGCGCAGGTTCTGGAACGAATACGACAGCGGTCCGCGCGAAGCCGACCCTTTCTGGAGCACCTGCATGCGGTTGCCCATGTGCATGCGCACGGTGCTTTCCGTCAGGTTGGAGATGAACCTCGCCATGCGATCGTAGTCGGTGAGCACCTGCCATGCGATGGCCGCGGGCGCCTTCACCGGGCAATCGACCTTCACGTGAATCGTGGCGCCGTCCTTTCGCACTTCGACAGCGATATCCGCATCGTCCGCGACCGCGGCGGAGCACGCGAGGGCGAGGGCGAGGGCGGCGACGGCTTGGTGTTTCATGACGCCGTACGATACCGCGAAATTGCTGGGATGCTCGCCTCCCACCCCCGCGGTCGGCTACCATCGCAGCTCGATGAAGGGCAGGAGACCCAGGCGATGATCCACTGCGTTTTGCACGACCCCGGCGACTCCGTGGCGGTCGTGGTCGTCGAAGGCGTGACGGCCGGAACCACACTGACGGGACTCATCCTCGACGAGGACCGCACGATCACGGTCCCGTGCGTGCAGGACATCCCGATCGGGCACAAGGTCGCGCTCAAGGACCTGGCCGTCGGCGACACGGTGATCAAGTACGGCGTGGACATCGGCCGCGTCGTGCAGCCGATCGCCAAGGGTGCGCACGCGCACGTGCACAACATCAAGACCAAGCGCTGGTGACCATGGCACTTCCTTCCACTTTCTGGGGCTACCGGCGCGAAAACGGCCGCGTCGGCGTGCGCAACCACGTCATCGTCCTGCCCGTCGACGATCTCTCCAACGCGGCGTGCGAGGCGGTCGCCAACAACATCAAGGGGACGATGGCGATCCCGCATCCCTATGGCCGGCTGCAGTTCGGCGCCGACCTCGACCTCCACTTTCGCACGTTGATCGGCACCGGCGCCAACCCCAACGTCGCCGCGGTCGTGGTGATCGGCATCGAGGAGCAGTGGACCAAGCGCGTCGTGGACGGCATCGCCGCCACCGGCAAGCCGGTCGCCGGATTCGGCATCGAGCTGCACGGGGACCACGACACCATCATGCGTGCGTCGAAGGCCGCGCGCGAGTTCCTGCAGTGGGCGAGCGAGAAGCATCGGGTGGAGTGCGACCTTCCCGAGCTTTGGGTCTCGACCAAGTGCGGCGAATCGGACACGACCTCCGGATGCGGCGCCAACCCGACGGTCGGCGACGCGTTCGACAAGCTGTACGCCAGAGGATGCACGCTGGTGTTCGGCGAGACCACCGAGTTGACGGGAGGCGAGCAGATCGTCGCCGCGCGCTGCCGCGACGACCGGGTGCGCGCCGATTTCATGCGTGTCTTCGACCGCTATCAGCAAGTGATCGAGCGCCACAAGACGAGCGACCTGTCCGACTCGCAGCCGACCAAGGGCAACATCGCGGGCGGCCTCACGACCATCGAGGAGAAGGCGCTCGGCAACATCCAAAAGATCGGCAGGCAATGCGTGGTCGACGGCGTCCTCGACAAGGCGGAGGTTCCCACGCACCCGGGACTGTGGTTCATGGACTCGTCGTCGGCGGCAGCCGAGATGGTCACCCTCTGCGCGGCCTCGGGATTCGCGGTGCACTTCTTCCCGACCGGCCAGGGTAACGTCATCGGCAACCCCATCCTTCCGGTCATCAAGATTTGCGCCAATCCGCGCACGGTCCGCACGATGAGCGAGCACATCGACGTCGACACGTCGGGCCTGCTACAGCGCGAGAT
>CAZIZD010000204.1:0-8201 GCA_964543615.1 uncultured Alcaligenaceae bacterium
CGCGCGTGATGAGCGTCTTCATCTGCTTGGGCGTCAGGTTCTGCGCCTCGTCGATCACCAGGAACTTGTTGATGAACGTGCGGCCGCGCATGAAATTGAGGCTCTTCACCTTGATGCGCGAGCGGATGAGATCGCGCGTCGCGGCGCGGCCCCATTCACCCGCCTCGTCGTCGGTCTTGTTGAGCACGTCGAGGTTGTCCTCGAGCGCGCCCATCCACGGATTCATCTTCTCTTCCTCGGTACCCGGCAGGAAGCCGATGTCCTCGCCGAGCGGCACCGTCACGCGGGTCATGATGATCTCGGTGTAGACCTTGAACTCGAGCGTCAGCATGAGGCCTGCGGCGAGCGTGAGCAGCGTCTTGCCGGTGCCCGCCTGCCCGAGGAGCGTGACGAAGTCGATCTCCGGGTTCATGAGCAGGTTGAGAGCGAAGTTCTGCTCGCGGTTGCGCGCCGTGATGCCCCACACGTTGTTCTTGGCGTGCGTGTAGTCCTTGAGGGTCGACAGGAGAGCGGTCTTGCCCTGCACGTCCTTGACGATGGCGTGGAAAGGCGCCTCGTCCTTCTTCTCGAGGTAGACGAACTCGTTGGTGAGGAGCGACGGGATGAGCGGGCCGCTCAGGCGATAGTAGGTGTGGCCACCCTGCTGCCACGACTCCATGCCCTTGCCGTGGCGGTCCCAGAAATCCGCAGGCAGCTCCGTCGTCCCCGCGTAGAGGAGGTCGGTGTCCTCGAGGACCTTGTCGTTGAAGTAGTCCTCGGCGGCCATCCCGAGGGTGCGCGCCTTGATGCGCATGTTGATGTCTTTCGACACCAGGATGACGCTGCGCTTCGGATGCGAATGCGCGAGGTGCGTCACCACGCCCAGGATCTGGTTGTCGGCCTTGCCGGCGGCGAGCGTGGGCGGCAGCTGCGCCTGGATGTTCTCGGTCTGCAGGAAGAGGCGGCCCGTGGCGGCGCCGGACGACTTCTGCTCGAGGGGGATGCCCTTGGCGATGCTCTCGCCGGTCTCGCCGTAGGCTGTCACCAGCTCGTCCAGGAACCGGCTCACCTGGCGTGCGTTGCGCGCGACTTCGCTCACGCCCTTCTTGTTGGCGTCGAGCTCCTCGAGCGTGAGGAGCGGCAGATAGATGTCGTGCTCCTCGAACCGGAACAGGCTCGTGGGATCGTGGAGGAGGACGTTGGTGTCGAGGACGAACAGCTTCGAGGTTTGGGAGCCGCCCGGCTTGGCCGGCTTGCGCGAGGGGAGCAGATGCAGGGTGGATGGGGCGGGGCGCAGCTTGCGTTCGACCATGGGCCTCCTTGGGGGACCTCCGGCCCGCACCACCGCGGGCCTTCTATTTTTCATACTACCTCGAATTCGAGCGAACACAAGACCTTGTGGCGGAAACCTCGAAGGCCTCGAAGCTATTGTGGTGCAAACGTGACGCGGGCCTACCCGCCAAGGTAAGCCCTGCGAACGCCGGTAACCATTTCGGGGCCGAACCATCGCTCTATGCTGGCTCGCGCAGCCGCACCCACGCGGCGGCGTAGCGCGGCGTCGTTGCGCAGCGCGGCGAGGTGCGCAAGCGCCGCGTCATCGTCGTCCGGATGAAACACGAACCCGTCGACGCCGTCGCTGATCAGCTCCGCGAAGCCCACGTTGTTCGCGCACACGCATGGAAGACCCGTTGCCATCGCCTCGGCGACGACACGCCCTGCGGCCTCCGGCCACAGCGGGCTCGTGCGGTAGAAGAACGCATCGAGCGTTCGCAGAAACGACGCCGCATCCTCGGCGCCGGGCGGGATGAGCTCGAGGCCGTGCATCGGCGCCGAAGGCGGAAAGTGGCGGCCCAGCACCGTCCCGCCCATCAGCCTGACCTGCATGCCCCCATCGATCATCCGCCTTACGAGGTCCGGATCGTCCGGATGAAACTTGTGATGGTGATTGCGGCTCAATCGACCCACGGCGAACCCGTGACGCCCATCGTCGCTCGCGCGCGGGACGAATCGCGCGATGTCGATCGGGGAGTGATACGACACGCCCTGCAGCCCCGTATGGCGCCGGAACGACTCCGAAGGCATCAGGAGTTCGACCGGGAGAGGCGAGCTGTCGAGCAATCCGCTTACCAGGTCGAGCAATGCCGCGGCGTTGTCAACGTTGTGCACGACGAGGATGCGGGCAGGCTTCGCGTGAGCGAGCCACGGGGGCGGCGTCTGCCAGCTGCCGAAGATCACGAGAATGCCGTCCTTCGGAAACTCGCCACGGTCGGCCGCGATGGGAACGACCCCGTGCGCCGCAAGTGCCGGAGGAATGTCGGGCTGCGTCGCCCACAAGGTGACGGTGGTCACGGGCGCCAGCAGCTTCGCGACCTCGAGCGCGTGCAGCTCGGTTCCCGCGTGCGCGTTCTCGAAGGGCGAGAGGAGGTGGACGGGCGTGCCCGCGGGAAGCGGTCCGGGGGCGACGCGTCCCGAGGCTTGCCCCACGAGCGCCGTGAGCTTCGACGTCGCGGTCCGCGCCCGATCACGATCGAAGCCTGCGCCGCGGATCAGGGCGAGACTCTCGGCGATCTGGACGTCGTCAGGAGCGAGCGCGGCGGCGCGCTCCGCGGACGCATGAGCGGTGAAAAGGTCGCCTGCATCCCACGAGAGGAGAGCATGCGCGTGAAGGGCCTCGACGTCGTTGGGCATGCGCGCTATCGCTCGCGCGAGCGCGGCCCTCGCTCGGCGGTTCGAGCCCTCGGCGGCGAGTCGAAGGCCGAACTCGCGGTCGTCAGCGCCCGCATCGGCAGTCTCCCCGCGGCTCTTCTCGGTCGAGGCGGTGCGGCCGTGGCAGTGCTTGTAGCGCAGGCCACTGCCACACGGGCATGGCGCGTTGCGGCCGACCTCCATCGGCGCGGTGGAGGCAGCGTGCGAAGCGGGCGCCGCCGCTCTGGGTGCGAGGCCCGAGACGCGAGCGGAAATGCTGTCGGCGAGCGCAGCATTGAAGCGAAGCGCACTTGCGTAGGCCTCGCGCGCCTCCTCGTGGTCTCCCAGGCGCGCGCAGGCGTCGCCGAGTCCCACGTAGTAGTCCGCCGCGTCCATGTTGAGGGCGATCGCGCGCTTGAACGCGAGGCGCGCGGCCTGCAGATCGCCCGACTGCAGGTGCGCTTGTGCCTTGAGGTACACCGCGTTCGGCTCGTCCGGGCACTCGCGCATCACCTGCGTGTAGAACGCGATGGCGTCGTCGAGCCGGCCCGCGCGCTGGAGCGCGATGCCCTCGTTGAGCCGCGCGAAGTGCGCGGCCCACGCCTCGTCGCGCTCGCGCTCGTAACGCTTGCGTACGACGTCGTGGAAGCGGAGGTTCGCGTTGCGGTTGTGGCGGTTGAGCCCGATGCCGGTGCCGGACGTTCCCGATTCCGCGAAGTAGAAGTGCGTGGGCTCGCGCACGGTGCCGAATCGCGTGTGCGGCATGAGCCGGAGCCAGAAGTCCCAGTCCTCGTTGGTTTCGAGCGTTTCGTCCAGCCGCAGCCCGGCGTCGACGAGGCTGCGATGAAGGATGCAGGACATCGCGGCTATCTGGCAGTTGTAGTACATGATGAGCGGGTTGACCCGCGTGTCGCGCTGGATCGCTACGCGATGGAGTCGGTCGAGCCCCCAGAGCTGCGCGTGCACGACCCTCGGCCGGTCGGGCTCCCCGGCG
Organism: uncultured Alcaligenaceae bacterium; assembly: GCA_964543615.1. Taxonomy (GTDB): domain Bacteria; phylum Pseudomonadota; class Gammaproteobacteria; order Burkholderiales; family Casimicrobiaceae; genus VBCG01. The sequence goes on from CAZIZD010000204.1 coordinate 3,659, forward strand.
CGCGCGAGGAGGCGGGCGACGTGCGTCGCCTCGAAGAAGTCGTCGTCGTCGAGGAATCCGATCCACTCGCCCTCGGCATGATCGAGCCCGACGTTGGCAGCGGCGGGGCGGAGGAGAGGGCGTCCGACGTCCACCAGCCGCACGCGCGTGAGCGACGGCAGGTCGGGCAGCGGAGGGTGCGCGCCGCCCGTCGCGTCGACGACGATCAGCTCCAGCGGGCGATGCGTCTGGCAGGCGACCGATGCGACGGCATCGGCCAGGCACCCCCGGCCCATGCTGCGAACGACGATGGATACGAGCGGCGCCGGCATCCTCGTCGCAGGAACTCCTAGCCTTGCTGGCCGAGCGCCTGCACGGCTGCCAGCACTTCTGCGACGTGGCCGTCGACCTTCACCTTGCGCCACTCCTGCACGAGCTTGCCGGTGCCGTCGATGAGGAACGTCGAGCGCTCGATGCCGCGCACCTGCTTGCCGTACATGTTCTTCATCTTGATGACGTCGAACTGCTGGCAGAGCTTCTCGTCCTCATCGCTGACGAGCTCGAACGGGAATTCCATCTTCGCCTTGAAGCCCTCGTGCGACTTGATGGAGTCGCGCGACACGCCCGCCACGATCGCGCCCGCCTTGCGAAACGCCTTGTACGCATCGCGAAACTGCGCGCCCTCGGTGGTGCATCCGGGCGTGTTGTCCTTGGGATAGAAATAGAGGACGACGATCTCGCCCTTGTGATCCGAGAGCTTGAAGGGGCCGCCGGTGGCGGGTGCGGTGAAGTCCGCGATTTTCTTGCCGAGCATGTCGTCTCCCTCGAACTCGGTTCGTTGTCGTTGATGGCGCTCGTTTCACGGAGGAGGCGCGCAGCACGGCAGTTGCGCGCGATGCAACCCCGCCGTTCCCCGAGGGTACTACGGTTTGGAAGGGACCTTCGCTTACCGAGGGTTCAGGCCGCCTGCGCGAGGTCGACGCCACCCAGGAACTCCTCGCCCTGCACGAGCAGCGTTCCCGTGCGGCCTTCCACCGTCCCCGGACCCGTCGTGCAGCGCGGAAGCGCCATCGGCTCGACGGCCTCGTACAGCGCGCGTACCGGACAAAGCGTCCATCCCTGCGCCTTCCAGCCGAGCACGAGCTGCTCGAACTGCGACGCGAGCCGCATGCCCTCGAGCTCGGCGTGCAGCGTGAACACCTGGTCGGACGCGAGCCTCGCGGTGCGCTCGAGGAGGTGGGCTGCGACGTTCTCCTCGGTCACGCCGTCGAGGCCCACCATCTCGTCGAGCGTTGGCAGCGTAGTCGGGAACTGGGGGCAGCGGATCGGCTCGGCGTTGTACACGGGCAGGTGCGGATGCGTGCCGCGCCCGTCCGAGCAATAGTCGAAGCCGAGGCGCTGCGTGAGGCGCAGCGCGTGCACGTTCATCTGCCATCCGGCGGCGCCGTGCGTGCGCGGCGGATCGCGGAAGATCTCGGTGTAGCGCTCGCACGCGCGGTGCATCTCGTCGTACGTCCAGCGCTCGTCGGCCCGCGCGACGCCGTCCTGCCAGCGGATGTGATCCCAGCAGTGGATGCCCGTCTCGTGCCCCGCGTCGCGCACGCCCTGCATCACGTCGGCCGCGCGCCGGCCGATGTCGGGACCGGGCAGCACCGTGCCGTACAGGAGCGTGCGCACGCCGTAGTGCTTGACCACCGACGTGCGCCTCACCTTGCCGATGAATCCGGGACGGAACACGCGCTTGATCGCGCGGCCCGTGTGGTCGGGACCGAGCGAGAACAGGAACGTCGCCATCAGGTTGTGACGGCGCAGCATCTCGACCAGCGTCGGCACGCCCTCGCGGGTGCCGCGCAACGTATCCACGTCGACCTTGAGGGCGAGGCGCATGACGCTGTTCGCCGGCTTCAGTCGACGAGCCCGCGCGCCTCCGCGACCTGGCCCCGGTACGCCTCGAAGATGCGCGTGAGCGCGTCTTCCATCGCGACGGTCGGCTTCCAGTCGAGGTCGGCGCACGTGTTGTCGATCTTCGGCACGCGATTCTGAACGTCCTGGTAACCGCGCCCGTAGTAGGCGTCGGCGGTGGTGTCCACGATCTGCACCTTTGCCGCCGTCTCGGCGTACTCGGGATAGCGACGGGCGAGCTCGAGCATTTTCACAGCGAGCTCGCGCACCGACCAGTTGTTGGCCGGGTTGCCGATGTTGTAGATCTTGCCCGTGGCGATGCCGTTGGCGTTGGCGATGATCTTCATCAGCGCCGCGATGCCGTCGTCGATGTAGGTGAACGCGCGCTTCTGCGTCCCGCCGTCGACGAGCTTGATGGGCTCGCCGCGGACGATGTGGCCGAGGAACTGCGTGATGACGCGCGAGCTGCCTTCCTTGGCCGTGTTGATCGAGTCGAGGCCGGCCCCGATCCAGTTGAAGGGCCGGAACAGCGTGTAGTCGAGGTTCTCCTGCATCCCGTACGCGTGGATCACGCGATCCATGAGCTGCTTCGCACAGGAGTAGATCCAGCGCGGCTTGTTGATCGGCCCCAGCACGAGCTCGGAGGCCTCGGGATCGAACTGCGCGTCGCGCGACATGCCGTACACCTCGGAGGTGGACGGGAAGACGATGCGCTTGCCGTAGCGCACGCACGCGCGGACGATGGGCAGGTTGGCCTCGAAGTCGAGCTCGAACACGCGCAGCGGCTCGCGCACGTACGTCGCCGGCGTGGCGATGGCGACCAGCGGCAGCACCACGTCGCACTTCTTGACGTGGTACTCGATCCACTCCTTGTTGATCGTGATGTCGCCTTCGAAGAAGTGGAAGCGCGGCTCGGACATGAGGTCGCCGATGCGGTCGGCCTGCATGTCCATGCCGTAGATGTCCCAGTCCGTCGAGGCGACGATCGCCTTCGTGAGGTGGTGGCCGATGAAGCCGTTGACGCCGAGAATGAGGACGCGTTTCATGGTCAGCCCGGCATTCTACCGCGCGGCCTTCACGCGAGCGGCACGACGTGCGCGCCGAGCGCAGCTGCGAGCTCGCCCGGCGGCACGCGCACGCCGTCCACTTCGACTTCCTTGAGGAGCAGGGTTCCGCCGCCGCCGCATCGCGCCGTGCACCCATGCGCACCGACGACCAGCGACGGCGATTGCGCGGCGCTCGCGCCTTCCAGCACGCGCGTGCGCAGGATGCGCAGGCGGACGCCGTGGACGTCCGTGAACGCGCCGGGGTAGGGCGGCGCGACCGCCCGCACGAGGTCGTGGATGCGCGTGGCGCCCAGCGACCAGTCGATGCGGCCGTCCTCCGGCCTGCGGCCCCCGAAGTACGAGCCCGCGGCGAGGTCGAGCGGCACGCGCGGAGCGCTGCCGGCGAGAAGACCCGGCATCGCGCGATCGAGCGTGCATTCGGCGGCGACCGTGACCTTGTCGAATACTTCCTTCGCGGTGTCGTCGGGGAGGATGGGCACGGCGGTCTGCATCACGAGATCGCCGGCGTCCGGCTTGGCGGCCATGTAGTGCAGCGACGCGCCGGTCTCGCGCTCGCCGTGGAGGACCGCCCAGTTCACCGGTGCGCGTCCGCGATACCTGGGCAGCAGCGATCCGTGCATGTTGAGTGCGCCGAGGCGCGGGATGCGGAGGAGCGCTTCGGACAGCATGCGCCGGTAGTAGAAGCTGAAGACGAAGTCCGGCGCGAGTTCGCGTATGCGCTGCACGACGCCGGCGTCGTTGGCGTCCTCCGGCACGATCCAGGGGATGCCGTAGTCGCCTGCGACGTCGGCCACGCGCTCGAACCACAGTGTCTCGCCGGGGTCGTCCTCGTGCGTGACGACGAGCGGAACGCGCACGCCGTGCGCGAGCAGCACGCGCAGGCAGCGCGCGCCGACGTTGTGGTACGCGAAGACGACCGCGGTGGTCATGGCGAATGCCTTGGCGCTATGCGTTGCCGTCGGCGGGCGGTTCCCGTTCGAGCACCGCGCGGATCGTGTAGCGCGGACGATCGCGGACCTGCTGGTAGATGCGCCCGACGTACTCGCCCACGAGTCCCACGCCGAAGAGCATGACGCCGATCAGGAAGAACGCAAGGATGTCGCGGTCCCACAACGCGAGGATGCCCTGGCCCGTGACGAGGCGCTCGATCACCACGATGGCGTAGAGCGCGAGGCTTGCCGCGGCGACTAGCATACCGAAGAGCGAGAACAGCTGCAGCGGGACGAGCGAAAAGCCGGTGACGAGATCGAAGTTGAGGCGCACGAGCTTGTACAGCGAGTACTTCGATTCGCCCGCGGCGCGCTCCTCGTGCGCGACCTCCACTTCCACGGGGCTGTAGGCGTAGGTGTACGCGAGGGCGGGGATGAAGGTGCTCACCTCCCGGCTCGCGGCCACCGCATCGACGATGTCGCGGCTGTAGGCGCGCAGCATGCAGCCCTGGTCGGTCATGCGGATGCGCGTGATGCGCTCGCGCAGGCGGTTCATGGCGCGCGAGGCATTGCGGCGGAACGCGGTGTCCTTGCGCATTTGCCGGATCGTGCCGACGTAGTCGTAACCTTCGTCCATGGCGGCGAGCAGCCGGCCGATCTCTTCCG
>CAZIZD010000205.1:0-8145 GCA_964543615.1 uncultured Alcaligenaceae bacterium
CAGTTCGCATCACGGGGCGGCGCGCCGCCGTCGCGGTCATCGTCCTGCTCGCGCTGGCGCTTGCTGGCGCCGTCGGCATCCGCGTCTACAAGAAGCAACAGGAAGGTCGCGAGGGCGCCAACAAGGCCCCGGTGACGCTCGAGTTCGCGCCGTCGGATCTGGCCGTCGTCGAGAGCAAGCCCCTGTCGCGCTGGCTGCCAGTGTCAGGCACCCTCACGCCGGTGCACCAGGCCACGGTCAAGTCCAAGGTCTCGGGCGACGTGCGTACCATCACGGTCCGGGAGGGTGACGCCGTGCAGGCCGGGCAGATGCTCGCGCGCATCGACACCGCCGACCTCGAGGCCAGGCTCATCGAGCGGCAGGGCCAGCTCGAGTCCGCGAAGGCGCAGCTCGCGCTCGCGGAAAAGACGCTCTCCACGAACCAGAAGCTCCTCAAGCAGAACTTCATCTCGCAGAACGCGTTCGACAGCTCCGAGTCGAACATGAACGTCACCCGGGGCAGCGTGAAGTCCGCCGAGGCCAACGTGCGCCTCGCGCAGAACGCGTTGAAGGACGCCGTGGCCACCGCGCCGCTGTCGGGCATCGTAGCCAAACGCCACGTGCAGCCCGGCGAGAAGGTCGCGTTCGATTCCCCACTCGTGACCGTGGTCGACTTGCGCGACATCGAGTTGCAGGCGATGGTCCCGGCCGTCGACATCCCGGAGCTGCGCGTCGGAATGACGGTCGAGCTCGCGGTGGACGGCTTCGGCGAGCGCAAGTTCACCGGTCGCATCGAGCGCATCAACCCCTCCACCGAGCCGGGCACCCGCGCAATCCTGGTCCGCGTCGGCGTGCCCAATCCGCGGGACGAGTTGCGCGGGGGCATGTTCGCGACCGGACGCGTGGCGCTCGCCGCGAGCGCGCCGGCGCTGTCGCTCCCGGCCAATGCGGTGCGCATCGAGGCCGGCCAGACGTTCGTGTGGACCATCGAGGACGGCAAGCTCGTGAAGCGCATGGTCGTGGTCGGACGCCGCGACGAGGAGAACGGACGGATCGAGATCAAGACGGCGCTGCCTTCGACGGCCAAGGTCCTGTCCGCGCGCTTCGACAACCTGAAGGAGGGCGCGCCCGCGCTCGTCAAGGGTCCCGAGAGCGGACCGCCCAAGGCGAGCGCGACGGCCGTCGACGGCGCCCCGCGCAGCTAAGGAGCACGCCGCCATGTGGATCACGCGGGTCTCCATCAACAACCCCGTCTTCGCGACCATGATCATGGTCGCGCTGACCGTGCTCGGCATCTTCTCGTACGCGCGGCTCAAGGTCGAGCAGATGCCCGACGTCACGCTGCCGTTCCTCATCGTCCAGACGCAGTACCCGGGCGCTTCGCCGGAGGCCGTGGAGATCGACGTCACGCGGCCCATCGAGACCGCCGTCAACGGCGTGGCGGGCGTGCGGCTCGTGCGCTCGCTCACGCTCGAGGGCATCAGCTCGGTGTTCATCGAGTTCCGCCTCGACACCGACATGATCCGCGCGATGTCCGACGTGCGCGACAAGGTGGCGCAGGTGCGGCCGCTGTTCCCGCGCGACGCGAAGGATCCGCTGGTGATCCGCGCCGACACCGAGAACCAGGAGCCCGTGGTGACGCTCGCGGTGATGGCCAAGGACACGGGCCTGCGCGAGCTCACCTCGCTCACCGACCAGGTGATCGTGAAGGGCCTGGAGAACGTGCCCGGCGTGGCGCGGGTCGACGTGCAGGGGCGCCAGGTCCGCCAGATCCTGATCCAGATCCGGCCCAACGCGCTCACCGCGATGGGCATCGGCGTCGACCAGGTGATGAACGCGATCCGCACGGCGAACCAGGACGTGCCGGCGGGACGCCTTTCGCGCGGCCAGAGCGACCGCATCGTGCGCATCGAAGGCAAGATCAAGGAGCCGGCGCAGTTCGGACGCATCATCGTCGCCCAGCAGGGCGGCGGGCCGGTGTACCTGTCGCAGGTCGCCGACGTGATCGACGGCGAGGCGGAGGAGACGTCGATCGCGCGCATCAACGGGCAGCGCTCGATCACCATCGACATCCTGAAGGCGCAGGACGCCAACATCGTCGACACCGGTCGCGGCATCGTCAAGGCGGTCGAGGAGCTTCGCAAGCGCATCCCGAAGGACGTCGAGCTCACGGTCACCTACAACTCCGCCGAGCAGGTGGAGAAGAGCGTCAACCGGGTGAAGAGCACGATTGCCGAAGGCGCGCTCTTGACGGTGCTCATCGTCTTCCTCTTCCTGCACAGCTGGCGCAGCACCGTCATCACGGGCCTCACGCTGCCGATCGCCGTGGTGGCGACCTTCATCGCGCTCTACGCCTTCAGCTTCTCGCTCAACTTCTTGACGCTGATGGCGCTGTCGCTGTGCATCGGCCTCCTCATCGACGATGCGATCGTGGTGCGCGAGAACATCGTGCGCCACCTCGCGATGGGCAAGGACCACAAGACCGCGGCCCAGGAAGCCACCGACGAGATCGGCCTCGCGGTGATGGCCACCACGTTCGCGATCGTCGCGGTGTTCGTGCCCATCGCGTTCATGAGCGGGATCATCGGGCGCTTCTTCTTCCAGTTCGGCGTCACCGTCGCCGTCGCGGTGATGGTGTCGCTGTTCGTGAGCTTCACGCTCGATCCCATGCTGTCGTCGGTCTGGCACGATCCGCCCGGCTCGCGGTTCAAGCGGATGCCCTGGCTCGGCAGGCTGATGGACCAGGTCGAGCGGTTCATCGAGTGGATGCACCACGTGTACGGCGACGCGCTCGAGTGGGCGCTCGCGCACCGCAAGACGGTGCTCACGGTGTCCTTCGCGACCTTTGCCGGCAGCTTCGCGCTGGTCCCGCTCATCGGCACCGAGTTCGTGCCCGAGTCCGACCGGGGTTTCATCTCGCTGCGCCTCAACACGGCGGTGGGGTCGAGCCTCGAGTACACGGACAGCAAGGTGAAGCAGGTCGAGGAGGTGCTGAAGCAGTTCCCCGAGATCAAGCTCGCGATGACCACAGTCGGCACCGACGAGGGCCGCAACTACGCGCGCATCAACCTGAAGCTCACCGACCGCGAGCAGCGCGAGCGCACGCAGAAGGACCTCGAGCAGGCCATCCGCAAGGCGCTGAAGCCCATCCCCGGCATCGAGCTCACGCTGGGCTTCAACCGGCCGATCTTCATCAACATCCTCGGGCCCGACCCCGCGACGCTGACTGTCCTCGCCAACGAGTTGAAGGATCGCCTCGTGAGCGTGCCGGGCATCGCCGACCTCGAGACCTCGGAGAAGATCGCCAACCCGGCGCTCTCCATCCGGCTCAACAACGACGCCGCGGCGGACCTGGGCATTACCGTGCAGCAGGTCGGCGCGACGATCCGTCCGCTGATCGCGGGCGACACCGTGAGCTACTGGCTCGCCCCCGACGCGCAGAACTACGAGGTCAACGTGCGCCTCGCCAAGGACCGGCGGCAGGTCATGACCGACCTCTCGAACCTCTACATCACCACCAACAAGCGAGGTCCGGACGGCGAGCTGCGGATGGTGCCTTTGCGCCAGGTGGCGGAGATCGTCGAGTCGACGAGCCCGCAGACCATCCGCCGCGAGGAGCTCATGCGCCGGGTGGCCATCTTCGCGAGCGCGCAGGGCCGTCCCGCCGGCGACGTGGGCAAGGACGTCAACGAGATCATCAAGCAGACGACCCTGCCGCCCGGCTACCGTTTCTCGGTGCGCGGCCAGCAGGAGCAGATGCAGGACTCGTTCGCCGCGGCGATGGCAGCGCTCGGGCTCGCGGTGATCTTCATCTATCTCATCCTCGCCTCGCAGTTCGCGAGCTTCCTGCAGCCGGCTGCGATCATGGTGTCGCTGCCGTTCTCGCTCATCGGCGTGTTCCTCGCGCTCATGTTCACGGGAACCACGCTCAACATCTTCTCCATGATCGGCTTCATCATGCTGATGGGGCTCGTCACCAAGAACGCGATCCTGCTGGTCGACTTCGCCAATCGCGCGCGCCGCGCGGGTGCGTCGCTGCACGACGCGCTCCTGCAGGCGGGACAGGTGCGGCTGCGTCCCATCCTGATGACCACCGCGGCGATGATCGGCGGCATGCTGCCGCTCGCGCTGGGCGTGGGCGAGGGCGGCGAGCAGCAGGCGCCGATGGGGCGCGCGATCATCGGCGGCGTCATCACCTCGACGCTGCTCACGCTGGTGGTCGTGCCGGTGCTCTACACCTATCTCGACGGGTGGTCCGAGCGCAGGAAGGCTGCCCGCGCGGCCCGGCTCGCGAAGCACGCCGCGGCCCCCGGCGCCGCCGATTGAGCGGATGTTGACGTGAGATACTTCAGGACTGCATAATAAATGACCGCTGGTCAGTTAATGCCGACCAGTGACGGAAGCGATCACAGGACCGAACCCCACCCCCCGCACGCCGCGAGGAAAGGCGGCTCCCGAGGAGCCGCAGTTGCCATGGACATCGAACAAGCGCGTTTCAACATGGTCGAGCAGCAGATCCGCACCTGGGAGGTGCTCGATCCCGCCGTGCTCGACCTGCTGTTCACCGTGCGCCGCGAGACCTACGTGCCGCCGGAGCACCGCTCGCTCGCGTTTGCCGACCTCGAGCTTCCGCTTCCGGGGGGCGAACGGATGTGGGCGCCGAAGCTCGAGGCGCGCGTGCTCCAGGAGTTGAAGCTCCACCGCGGGGAGTCCGTGCTCGAGATCGGCACCGGCAGCGGCTATTTCACGGCCCTTCTCGCCGCCTGCGCCGGGGACGTGACGAGCGTCGAGATCGATCCGGCCCTCGCGGCTTCGGCCAAGGCGCGGCTCGCCCGCAATGGCGTCGGCAATGTCCGCGTCGAAGTCGGCGACGGCGCCCGCGGGTGGGGCGAGGAGCATTACGACGCGATCGTGCTGACGGGCTCCACCCCGCTGCTGCCCGAGCGATTCCCGGCCCAGCTCAAGCCGAACGGTCGCGTGTTCGCCATCGTCGGCGAGCCGCCCGCGATGACGGCGCGGCTCGTGGCTTGGACGGCGCCCGGGGCGCGCGTGACGACCGACCTGTTCGAGACGGTGGTCAAGCCTTTGAAGAACGCCGCGACGCCGTCGCGATTCCGGTTTTGATCCCCGAGATCACGCCCGCCCAGCTCGATGCGTGGCGCAAGGATGCCGCGCGCGAAGCGCCCTTCGTGCTCGACGTGCGCGAGCCCTGGGAATTCGACCGGGCGAGCGTTGCGGGCACCACGCTCATCCCCATGCGCGAGATCCCCGCGCGGCTCGCCGAGCTGCCCTCCGACCGGGACATCGTCGTCATGTGTCACCACGGCGGCCGCAGCGCCAACGCGGCGCAGTGGCTCGCCGGCAATGGCTTCGCACGCGTCCACAACCTGGCGGGCGGCATCGACGCGTGGTCGCGCACGGTCGACGCATCCGTTCCGCGCTATTGATTCCCTTCCGATGCAGAGCACACGAATGAAGACTTCGCTGCGAACGCTTGCGGCCATCGCGCTGTGGTGCGCGGCCGGCGCGCCGCACGCCGAGGACCTCCTCCAGGTCTACCGCGAGGCACAGAAGCAGGACCCCGCCATCGCCTCCGCGCGCTCGCTGTGGGAGGCAACACAGGAGCGCGTGCCGCAGGCGCGCGCCGGACTGCTGCCCAACGTGACCGCGCAGGGCCAGGCCAACGCGAACTATTACGACGCGACGCTCAACACGACGCAGACGGTCAACATCACGCAGAACTACGGCTTCGGCAGCCTCGTGTTCTCGGCATCGCAGCCGTTGTACCGTCCGCAGAACGTGGTGGCGCTCGACCAGGCGCGCGAGCAGGTGGCGCAGTCCGACTTCACCCTGGCCATCGCGCAGCAGGATCTCATCATCCGCACGGCCGTCGCGTACTTCGATGTGCTGCTCGCGGAGTTCAACGTCGAGCTGGCCCAGCAGCAGAAGCTCGCGGTGTCGGAGCAACTGGCGCAGGCCAAGCGCAACTTCGAGGTGGGCACCGCGACCATCACGGACACCAACGAAGCGCAGGCCAAGTACGACCAGATCATCGCCACCGAGATCCAGTCGCTCAACGACCTCGATCGCAGGCGCACTGCGTTGATGGCCATCATCGGCCGCATGCCCAAGTCGCTGAAGCGCGTGGGGCGGGGCTTCGAGCCGTTCCTGCCGGAACCGAATCGCCTCGAGTACTGGGTGGAGCGCGCGTTGAAGGAAAACCTGTCCGTCCGCTCGGCGCAGTCCAACTTCGAGATCGCCTCCCTCGAGGTGGATCGTGCGCGCGCCGGTCACCTGCCGACGCTCGACGCGGTCGCGAGCGCGACGGTCACCGCGAACAGCGGCTCGATCAACGCCGATTACAGCGCCAACACCCGGCAGGGCCTCATCGGCCTCGTGGTCAACGTGCCGATCTACCAGGGCGGGTTCGTGACGTCGCGCGTGCGCGAGGCCATCTCGCTTCAGGATCGCTCGCGCGCCGACCTCGAGGCCGCCAAGCGCAGCGCCGCGAGCAACGCGCAGGACGGATTCTCCGGCGTCAACAGCGCTGCCGCGGGCGTCAAGGCCTTCGAGCAGGCGGTGGCTTCAGCGGAAGTCGCGCTGCAGTCGAACATCCTGGGACAGGAGGTCGGCATCCGCACGAACCTCGACGTCCTCAACGTGCAGCAGAACGTGTACTCGACGCGGCGCGACCTCGCCAACGCGTACTTCACCTACCTGCTCGCAACGCTCAGGCTCAAGGCATCGGTGGGAAGCCTCACCGAGCAGGACCTGGAGTCGATCAACCGGCGCCTCAACGGGTGAAAACTTCTGATGGAGGCGCACCCGCGTGGCGGGTGCGTCTTTGTTCGTCGGGCCCCTAGCCTACCCTGGAGCTTAGCCAGGCCCAAAGGCGGTCCGTCGCGCCGCGGTGCGCGGCGTGGAACGCCAGCGCCGCTTCACGCATGTGCGCACGTCGCGCGGGATCGCGCAGCAGCTCGCCCGCTTCGCGCACCATCGCGTCCGCGCCATCCACCCTAATTGCCGCTCGCGCGGCCACCGCCTGCGCAGCCGCCTCCGCGAAGTTGAACGTGTGCGGACCGAACAGCGTGGGCGTGCCGGTCGCGATCGGCTCGATCATGTTCTGTCCGCCGAGCGGCACGAGACTTCCGCCCACGAACGCGACATCCGCTGCCGTGTAGTAGGCAAAGAGCTCGCCCAGCGAATCGCCAAGCACGAAGCGCACGTCCTTCGGCACCGCGGCACTCGTGCTGCGGCGCACGTAGGCGAGTCCTCGCGCTTCGAGCAACGCCGCCACCTCGTCGAAGCGCTGCGGATGGCGTGGCACGATGACCGTCAGCGTTCCGTCGGGCAGCGGTTGCCGGGCGAGCGCATCGAGGATCAACGCCTCCTCGCCCTCGCGCGTCGATGCCGCGACGAGCACGGGGCGGTCCCCGCCGAGCGACGCGCGCAGCGCGCTCCCGCGCGTACGCGCGTCGTCTCCCGCCACCACGTCGAATTTGAGATTGCCGGTGACCTCGACTTCGCGCGCGCCGGCGTCGCGGAGCCTCTGCGCATCGGCCACGGTCTGTGCCGCCACGCCGGCCAGCGCCTCGAACATTGGCCGCGTAAGGCGCGCGAAGCGCGCATAGCCGCGCAGCGATCGCTCCGACAGTCGCGCGTTGACGAGGCAGACCGGGATCCCCGACGCGGCGCATGCGGCGACCAGGTTGGGCCACATCTCGGTCTCCATGAGCAGCCCCACGCGCGGCTTCCAGTGCGCGAGGAAGCGGCGCACCGCGAACGGAACGTCGTACGGCAGCCATGCCTGGACGACGCGCCCGCCCGCGAGCGCGGCGCCCGCCGCGCGCCCGGTTGCGGTCATGTGCGTAAGGAGCACCGTCGCGTCCGGCATCTCGCGCAGGATGCGCGCGACGAGCGGCGCCGCGGCGCGCGTCTCGCCGAGCGACACGGCGTGCACCCACACGACGTTGGTCGCGGGAGCCGCGTCCTCGTAGCGGCCGAAGCGTTCGCCGATCTTGTGGCGGTATCCGGGCTCGCGCCTTGCGCGCCACAGCAGGCGCAGCGGCAAGAGCGGCAGCGCCGCGTACCATGCAAGGTCGTACAAAGCTCGCATCAGCATCGCGGCGCATCGCGGAGCACGGTGGCGCTCGCGACGATCGCTTC
>CAZIZD010000206.1:0-8140 GCA_964543615.1 uncultured Alcaligenaceae bacterium
ATCATTGGGCCTTCGCGAGCCGATGCTGGCGCACACAATTCGCGCGCGGTCGAGCGTGCCGGCAGTTCAGCTGTACGTCGACACGTCGGGATCGATGGGATCTCCACTTTCGACGGGTGGAACGCGCGCAGATCAGGCGGCTAGTGCCGCTAACGCGATCATCGAAGCGTGCCGCAACGCGCGCGCGCCAGTGCAGGCCTTCGAGTATGACTGGGATGCGCAGTACGTTTCCGATTGGAGCGACCGTGCGTGGTATCGGCCGCGCTCGGGTGGCGGAACGGACCTACCGTACGCGCTCTCGGCTGGGCTTCAGCTTTTCGCGGCGCGGCCGGAGCGGCGCAAGATCGCGCTCGTTTTCACTGACGGCGCGGTCGGGTACGACACGAGCAAAACGAGCACGCAACCCCTGACGCACTGGCGCCGCTACGCCGACGCGCACGGCATCGAGCTATACGCGATCGGGCTCGGCGTGGACGTTCCGCACGGGCCAGACACGTTCCACGGTTCGATTCGATTGGACGACCCGACGGAACTTTGCAGCACGGCCGCACGAGAGCTTGCGCGCGTCATCGGACGTGGCGAGCGCGTGGCGGTCTGAACTTCGATTGACGCACTGACCAGGAACCAGAGAAACCAGGAACAACAATGCACACGCACGAAGACGACGAAGACGCAAGCCCTTTCGGCTCTATCATTCACCGCTACACCCGCGAAATGGCCATCGACGACGGCACGCTCGTCGAGGTTCCGCGCAAGACGTCGAGCGAAGTCGGGATCAAGTTCCCGGTCGCGCTCACAGCGGCCGCATGGACCGAATGCGTCGAATGGCCCGAGAGACTCGGCACCGAGCAGAGCGAGAGCGGGCGCTTGTGGGATGTCCTTTGGATGATGCGCGGCCCGATGCGCGCGGCGCAGGGGAGCGAGGTTCTGTTCCAGCTGTACGTGCGCGCGCCGGGCAAAGAGCGGCCGACGTTGCGCACGCTCAAGGCAGTGTGCGGCCCCGGCGACGATCTCGAGCCGGTCATCACGGTCATGTTGCCGGAGGAGGATTGAGCCGTGCCCACGTTCTACGTAACAACGGCCGAGAACATGCCGCGCGGCGCCGGCTATTGGGAGGTCCACGCGGAAACAGAAGCGCAGGCGCGCACGCTGGCGTTCACGCACTGCCCCGATGGGCGGTGGTCATTCATCTACCCGTCGCTCGGCTTCGTTCACCCGCGCGACCGCGTGCGCCACGGCGTCATCGGTGCGCCCGACCCCGCGCAGGTGCAGCACGACGTCGCCATGCAGCAGCTCGCGCAATCCAGCGACGCAGAGCTCGAACCGCTGGTGCAGGAGCTGCGCGATTTCGTGCGCGAGCACATCGACCCCCCGCGCATTCCCCTGAGAGACCGGCTCTCGGCAACGATGCGCGCGGTGCACCAGTGCCAGGCCGAGGCGCCGGGTTTTCACCCGCTGGACGTGCGCACGCTCGTGCTCGAGCTCTTGTCAGACGATCCCGAGGTGCACGGCTCGGCGATGGCCGAGCTCGAGGCAAAGCCCGTGTGCGCGGCGTGGTGCCGTAACTGCGGCTTCACGTTCGCGAGGGTGCCTATCATCGCGCAGTGCGAGGAATGCGACTCGCGGCAGATCGCACGCTGGCCGGCTGGGGGGACGACGTGAAACGCACCCTCATTTGGCACGGCCTCGAGTTCGAGTGCGAGTACACGCCCGGCACGCGCGGAGACCGTGAGAATCCGCCCGAGGAACCCGAGCTCAAGATTCTCGACGTGACGCTCTCCGACCTGGCCGCCGTGCGCGACTGGATCGAGAGCGACCTGCACGACGCGTCCGTGGAAATCCTCGCAGAGCCCGAGGAACCCGACAAGCACAACAACGACCCCGACTAACCGCCCCGGCTGTCAGTGCCTGGGGCGCCGTGTGCCGGCGGCGGTTAGCTCTCTCTCCGCACGGCGCCCCACCTACCTACAACGCAACCATGCCTCCCGAGTTCAAGAAGCACGAGCCGGAGAAACCCGCAGCGGCAGCGCAAGCGCCCGCGGCTCCCGAGTTCGTGCAAGCGCTCAACATCGCGCGCGTTGGCGACGCGCAGATCCGCGAGCGGCTCGAAGAGAAGCGGCAAGGGCTGCTCAGCGTGGTCGACTCAATCGTGCTCTCGTACAAGGCCGCTCTATCACAACTGGCCGAGGTCGAGCGGCTGCTCGGAACCGCGCCAGAAGCGCGCGCACCGAAGACGATTCAAGCGGCGCTCAGGAAGCGCGAGGCGCAGAAATGGCGCGCGGAGACGTGCCAGCGGATCTTGCGCACGCACGGGCCGCTGCGCACGAGCGCGATTCACACGCTGATTGTGGTCGCGTGCCAGCCCCCGAGTAACCGAAAGGCGGGCACATACGCGGCGACGCTGGCGTGCCTGCGCGGCAACAAAGAACTGTTCACGTTCGACCAGAAGGACAAGACCTGGAAGCTCGCCAAATGACCACCCTGCAACTCCCGCCCTGGAAAGTGCTCGTCGCCGATCCGCTCAAGGATCGCGAGACGTGGAAGAGGATCCGCCGCGAGCGCAAAGCGATCGGATCGTCTCTCGCCGCCGCGTGTCTCGGACAAGCGCGCATGTCCCCGCTCGAAGCGTACGCGTCGATCATGGAGCTCGACCCCGAGGCGGACGAGCTCTACGAAAAGGCGTTCATCAAGCGCGGGATGTTCATGGAGCCGGGCATCTTGCAGTGGCTCTGCTACGAGAAAGACCTCGAATTCATCCCGAGCCCCGGCCTGCTCGAATGCCCAGGCGTGCCGTGGCTCGTCGCGACGCCCGACGGCATCGGCCGGTGCAAGAAGACCGGCAAGCTGTACGCGCTCGAGGTGAAGAAGAACGACGACGCGCGCCGGCCCGAGTGGAGCCCCGAGCCGCCCTATCAGTATCAGCTGCAACACAACATCGCGATGCTGTGCGCGTGCCTCGACGAGGGGTTCCTCGCGTGCGACTTCGGGCGCGGCGAGCTGCACATCGTCGAGCGTGTGCGTGACGACGTGAACCTCGAGATCGCGCTCGACGAGCTGAACGTGTGGCGCGAGGAGTACCTGCTCACGGAGACGCCGCCGCCGCTGACGTCGAGCGAGGGATCCATGCGGATCTTCAAGGCGCTGCACCCGAAGGACAACGGCGGGCGGGTGATCTTGAGCACCGCTGGTATCGAGGCCGGGACAAAATACGAGGATCTCGGCACGACGATCGGCCTGCTTGAGAAGGACCGCGAGCAGCAGAAAGCCGTGCTCATGGCCGAGATCGGCGACAACACGTTCGGCGTGATGCCGGACGGATCAGGATTCTCATTCAAGACCCAGGTGACGAACTTCAAGGCCCAGGAGGCACGCACACAAGAAACGCGCGTGCTCCGCAGAATCAAGAAAGTCTGACGCAGATGACGACCATTCCGAAACCGCAAGCGAAACAGGCCGAGCTCACCGACAAGGCGCCGGCAGTCACGAGTGCGCCGCAGGACCGCGCGACGAGCACGGCAATCGCAGCGCACCCGTCGAACGCAGCGCCAGCGAAGCAGAGCCCCGTGCTCGCGCTCGCGCGCTTCCTCGAGTTCGCCGACGCGCAGAGCTTCGCCGCCACGCTCAAGGCGACGATCATGCCCGGCAGCTCCACGGACGCGCAGGTCGCGATGCTGTGCAGCGTGGCGCTCGCGCACAAGCTGAACCCGCTCAAGCGCGAGATCTACGCGTTCCCCGACCGTGGCGGCATCCGGCCGATCATCAGCATCGACGGCTGGTACACGATCGCGAACGGACGCCCCGAGTTCGACGGCATCGAGTTCGAGTTCGGCGGCCAGTGCGATGGCAAGGGCAAGGGCTCGCTGTGGTGCCGCGCGACGGTGTACCGGAAGGACCGCGCACGCCCGACGATCGTCACGGAGTTCTACGACGAGTGCTACCGCAACACGGAGCCGTGGAACGGGATGCCGCGCCGGCAGCTCCGGCACAAGGCGGCGATCCAGTGCGTGCGCGTCGCGTTCGGTCTCGCCGGCATGATGGACGAGGACGAGTACGAGCGCATGGTCGAGATGGAGAAGGCGCGTCCGCGCGCGGCGCCGGGTGCAGTTCACGGCCCGGCCAGGACGTCTGCCGACGCCACGGCTGCGCTCGCGGCCCGCGCCGAGGCTCGGAAGGCAGGGGCGACGGCGAACGCGCAAGGCAGCGCAGCGCAGTCGGCCACGGAGCCCGAAGACGTGGAGTTCGTGGCGCACGAGAACGGCGAGGGCCAGCGCATCGAGGCCGACCCGGAGACGGGCGAGATCGCGGTCGCGCCGGATCCCGCCGACGAGTTCCCGCCGTACCCCGCCGACGCGATCGACACGACGACGAGGGGCTGAGCGTGAACAACCGCCACACGTCGCGCCTGCAAGCGCGCCGCAACACCGTGGTCTGCGCGGCGTGTGGCTACTCGCTCCAGGCGGTCGCGCGGCATCCCGTGCCGGGCCTGCTGATCGGGTACGCGCCGATGTGGGTGCGCAGCTGCCCCGAGCACAAGGAGTTCCTGCTCGCGTTCAAGTACGACCAGCACGGCGAGCTCTCGATCGTGCGCCTCGAACCGATACCGCCGTGGCCCGCGCCCGTGCTGTCGCACAACGACACGACGAGGATCGTCGAATGAGCCACCTGGAAGCGCAGTTCGTGATCCAGCTTCGAGCCGCGGGAGTGCCCGAGCCGGTTCGCGAGCTGCGCGTCCACTCGAAGCGCAGGTTCCGTTTCGACTTCGCATGGCCCGACAAGATGCTCGCGGTCGAGATCGAAGGCGGCGCACCCGAAGCGGGACACCACCACTCCAGCCGGAAGGGCTACCTCTCCGACTGCCGCAAATACAACCTCGCCGTGTCGATGGGCTGGCGCGTCCTCCGGTTCACGGGCGCGCAAGTGAAACGCGGCGAGGCTCTCCTGTGGACCGAGTTTCTTCTCTCTGGAAAGACAATCACCGATGACCGTGGAACACGAAAAGGAATTGCGCGCGAAAGCGCCGAGACGGAGCAAGCTCCAGATCGCCGAGGATCTCGAGCGCGAGGCAAAGATCATCCGAGCCGAGGCGCTCGAAAAGGCCGCGTCGAAACAGAACCGCTGGATCAGGCGCGCGATCTACGTGCGGAACTGGCTCACGCGGAACGAGTTTCACGCGGCGGCGAAGCAGGTGCAGGCGCAGATCAAGGCGCTCACGAAGGAGCACGCGGCGAAGGACGGCGTGACGCAGCTCGAGATCGACTCGTACGCGGAGCAGCCCGATGAAGCGGGGACGGATTCCGCAGCTCTTACTGAACCGGGAAGCACGACGGCGTGACAAGGAACGGCGTGCGGCCGCGGAGAACCGCGAGCTCGAAGCAGTGCCGCACGCCGAGGCCCTATCAGCCGAGCTCAAGCTCTACGCGCTGCCGGCGCAGCTCGACGAGAACATGACCGTGTGCGTGAAGTGTCAGGCGCCGGTCGCGATGGTCACGGTGCGGATGAAGAGCACGCGCGGCGTGACGGACAGGATCAGGTACCTCGACCTCGTGGGGCCGCACGGGCTCACGATTTCGGGCAGGGACTCACAGGGAACGATCAGGAATTGGGTGCGAAGGCACTCGTGCAGGAAGCAGGGAACATGAACGAGAACGAAGTCAGAAAGATCGTGCGCGAGGAAATCTCGGACAGCATGAAGGGCGGCGACGACGGGCCGTTCGCGAAGTTCGTCTACTCGACGAACGCGAACCTCGCGAACCACGAGAGGAGCCGCGGCGAACACGAGCGGCGCATCGCCGCGCTCGAAGGACAGCTCGCCCCCGCCCAGCCCGCGCGCTCGACGAGGGAGCCGAGCGTCGAGGCGTTGACGATCAACGGAATTGCGGCCGATACGATTCGACATGTGTGCAAGATCGCGCACGAGTACGGATGGAATGATCGCGAGCCACTCGACAAGTTCCTACTCAATCGCCTGGAGGCGAAGCGGATTACCGCTCCCCCGCCCGCGCGCGAGAAGGACGGGGAGGCCCTGACTCCTGAGCAAACACAACAACTCGTTGCGTGGTTCGAGGAGCGCGCTCGTGTTGCGGGCACAGAACCCTCGACGATTCCGTGGGGCGCTGTGCGTGCCGACTTGCTGGCGCGCGTTGGAATGCCCGCTAGCTGTGAACCGTCTGCCCCCCGCTCTCCGTCGCCGTTGAGCGCGAGCACGCAATCGAACAAGGCCGAGACGGAAACCGTAGCTCAATCGGTAGAGCAGCCGATCGACAAACCCGTGCGCACGGAAAGTCGGTCCAGCGACGCAGGTTCGAGCCCTGCCGGTCCCGTCTCGGCCCCTTCCATCGCGCAGCAGGCCGAGCCGAGCGTGGCGGGGGTGCCGACGGTGGATGATGTCATGGACGCCTACAACGCGGGCACGACGCGCTTCGACGAAGACCTCACGCTCGCGCATTCGGCGATGACCGCGCTAGAGTTCACCGCTGCACGTCAACGTGCGGGATTCGCCGCCGTGCGCGCACTCTGCCTCGCCTCACGCGCGCCTGTGTCCGTCGATCAAGTCGCATCCGCCATCGCTCCCGCGTTCTGCGATGACCCGTTCGAGGATCTTCGGCCCGAGATGCAGGAGGATCTTCGCAAGGCGGCGCGGCTCGCGATGGGGTGTCTCGCCTCACGCGGCGCTCGGGGGACGGAGGACGATCGCTCTCGCAAGTCGAACGAACTCGTGCAGCGCGCCAAGCCGCTCATCGAAGCTCTGTGGGCTGGATCGCCGACGAAGCCCGCTGACTCGCGCATGTGGCTCGAAGCGTGGACGGAGCACATGAAGGGACACCTCTCGACGTGCGGCTACGTGCAGTTCGATGGGATGCGCGTTGCGATGACCGGCGAGTGCTTGTGTCCTGGTGACGCCACGCCGAAGGCAACGGATTTCGATGACATGGAGGGACGTGGCCCGTGCGGCGGCTCTCGATGCTTCCTCTCGCACGCGCGCGACGGCGAGTGGATTCACTCCAGCAAGAGCTACAGAACGTGCTCGGTGCGTCGTGCCGCCCCGTCACGCGGCGAGAGGCGAGAGGCGGACGCGGTTCGAGTGCCGCGCGTCGAAACGGGCGTCGTGCAGTTCGACGACGACTGGCCGGGAGTGTTCATTCGTGGAGACAACGCATTCGGGTGGGCGCGTACGCTGGCCTACTCGCTGCTTCACGCGCAAGCGGCGAAAGACGGCTTGAAGTTCCCCGAGCTTGAGCCGCTGATCGACCTGCTCGCATCGTCCGACGCGCGCAACGGAATCGAGCCGCGCATGTTGACGCTCCAGCCCTCCGCCCCCGCGTCGGTGGAGCGAGACGAGGCGCTGGAGGATCTGTTCAGCGTTGCCGAGACGATTGAATCGTGGCACATCGCCAAAGAAGACGGGTTGGCAGGCGAAGACGAGGAAGACCTGCACTTCGCACTGCTCACAACGATTCTGTCGAAGCTCCGCGCCATGAAGTCCCCGCCCGCGCCCTCAAGCGCCTCGGTGACGCCGAAGAACGACGGAGGTGCGGGGTGAGCACACGACTCGAAATGTGCTGCAACTGCGGCAACGAAACCGGCAAGGCGGGGCGCGCCGACGATTCGATCTACGTCCAGAGCTACGGCCCGCTGTGCGAGAAGTGCTGGGACGAGCTGCGTGCAGAGGTCATCGAATCGAGCGCGCCCGTCGAGTCGGGGACGGTGAGCGGGGAGCGCCCGGAGGGCCGAAAAGGCGCTTGCCGACCCTGGGTGGGTCGGGTAGCTTGGCCTACGTCAAGAATGTGGACCCGACGGGACTTGCGCCCGTGGCGAGTTGGATGGAAAGCCGCCCGCCGCACTATGCCGGGCCCTCATGAAAGACGCGATTCGGCCATACCCTGGTCGGTCCTCCCACCGCGCGGCTCCCTCGGCATCAATCGCGGGGCTGCGCGGTGGTGTCTTTTTGTTGGCGCGTGTGGGGCCGAACCGTGTCGCCCGTCGTGCGGCGTGTGCATCAAGTGCGCGCTGAATGGAACGCATGTCAAATCTGCCCCGCCCCTCTCGCCAGCGACGCCGAGCGCGGAGCTGATTGCGGCGGCGGATGAGCTGCGGAAATTCGGGACGTGCGCCTGCGGTCCCGAGATGTTAAAGCGACACC
>CAZIZD010000207.1:0-8039 GCA_964543615.1 uncultured Alcaligenaceae bacterium
AGCTGCGTGGCTCCCGCAGCCGCGCGAGCCGCGATACGATCCTGTCCATGAGCACGCCGGCGCAGCGCGGAGGGTAGTTCATTGAGCACTTACGTCACCGACCCGGCGGTGCTCGCCGAGCAGGTCGCCTACTACAGGAAGCGCGCGGGCGAGTACGACGAGTGGTGGCTGCGCACCGGGCGCTACGACCACGGGCCGGAGCTCAATGCCGCGTGGCACGACGACGCGCGCCGCGTCGAGCGCTCGCTCGTCGAGTGGCTCGATGCGCGCCGCCCCGCCCGTGCGCTCGAGCTCGCCTGCGGCACCGGGCTCTTCACGCGGTGGCTCGCACCCCGCACGGCAAAGCTTGTCGCGCTGGATGCGTCCCCGGAGGTGCAGGCCATCAACCGCGACCGCGTACGCGCGGACAACGTGCGCTACGAGCTCGCCGATCTCTTCACGTGGGAACCCGTCGAGCGCTTCGACCTCGTGTTCATGAGCTTCTGGCTGTCGCACGTTCCGGACGACCGCTTGGATGCGTTCTGGGGCCAGGTGCGCGCTGCGCTCGCGCCCGGCGGCAGCGCCTACGTCATCGACTCGGGATGGGACACGACGTCGACTGCCAGGAATCACGTCCGCCCCGATCGCGAGGCAGGCATCGCCGAGCGCAAGCTCAACGACGGCAGCCACTATCGCATCGTGAAGATCTTCCACGAGCCGGAGGCGCTGGCCGCCCGGCTGCGCGGGCTGGGCTTCGCGTCGCGTGTCGTGCACACGCCGCGTTATTTCATTCACGGAGCCGTGGAGCCCCTCGCATGAATCCCGAAGACATTCGCCGCGACCTCGCACCCGGCGGCACGTTGCGCGTTGCGATCAACTACGGCAACCCGGTGCTCGCGCAGAAGGACCCGGTGACGGGCGAGCCGCGCGGCGTGTCTGCCGACATCGCCCGCGAGCTCGCGCGGAGGCTGGGGCTTGCCCACGCGTTCGTCACGTTCGACGCCGCGGGCAAGGTATTCGAGGCGCTCTCCCGCAATGCGTGGGACGCGGCCTTTCTCGCGATCGATCCCAAGCGTGCGACTGAAATCGACTTTACGCCGCCTTACGTGATCATCGAAGGCTCGTACATGGTGCCGGTGGACTCGCCATTGCGCGTCACCGGTGACGTCGACCGCGAAGGCGTGCGCATCGCCGTGGGCAGCGGGAGCGCGTACGACCTCTACCTCACGCGCACCATCGCGCACGCGCAGATCGTGCGCGCGCCGACCGGCAACGAGGCCATCGCGATGTTCGAGCGCGAAAATCTGGAGGTGGCGGCGGGCGTCAAGTCGCCGCTCCTGCGTTACGCGTCGTCGCGGCCGCACCTGCGCGTGATGGACGGGCGCTTCATGGCGATCGAGCAGGCGATGGGCGTGCCGAAGGAGCGCGCAACTGCGCGGGCCTACCTGCGCAGCATGATCGAGGAGCTCAAGGCATCGGGATTCGTCGCGGATGCGCTCGCGCGCAGCGGGCAGTCCGACGCGAAGTTGGCGCCGGCGGCATAGGCTCCCCAGGGCCGGGGGGATCTATTCCGACCCGTACACGTACGCGCGCTGCACGACTCGGCCCTCGTCCATGGAGCGGCGTTGCGCGAGGTCGTCCGGCGTCTTGTCCCACCAGATGTCGCGGCCTTCGCGCTGCTTCTTCGGGAGGTCGGGCTTCTTCTCCATGAGCTCCTTGATGAACTGCGTGTGGTCCGACACGTAGTTGCGGGAAGGAAGCATGGGCATGGCGTGATCTCGATGGAGGCGTTGCAACGGCGTCATTCTAGCCGATGGCTCTCGTCACTCGTGCCGTCCGCTCACCATCGGGAAGGCGAAGAGGCGGCAGTCGATCGCGCCGTTCATGAGTGGCGTGCGGCGCGTCACCTTGAGGTGGATGAGCTTGGGCAGCCGCAGGTCGCCGGTGAAGAAGTACGCGGTCCAGCCGGCGTAGCGCTGCTTCAGCGCGTCCCCGATGAGGGGATACATCTTGGCGACCGCCTCCTGGTCCGCGAGGCGAACTCCGTAGGGTGGATTCGTCACGAGGATGCCGCCCGAAGCGGGGGCGGGACGCACGAGGAAGTCCGCCTGCTCCACGTGCACGAACGCGTCGACCTGTGCCGCGCGCAGGTTCGACTGCGTCTTGGCCACCGCTCCTTGCGCGATGTCGCTCGCGAACAGCGCAGGCGATGCGGGCGCCGCGCGCACGCGATCGCGCGCGGCCTGCTTCATGCGCTGCCACGGCGGCCCCTCGAACCACGCGAGCTTCTGGAAGCCGAACGTGCGGGTGAGCCCGGGCGCGCGGTCCGCGGCCATCATCGCCGCCTCCGCGACGAGGGTGCCGCTGCCGCACATGGGATCGAGCAGCGTCGTGCCCGGCGTCCAGCCGGTCAAGGCCACGATGCCGGCCGCGAGGTTCTCGCGCAGCGGGGCTTCGTCCGTGTCGCGGCGGTAGCCCCGCTTGAAGAGAGGCTCCCCCGAAGTGTCGACGTACAGCGTCGCGTCGCTCGGTCAGGTACGCAAGCACGCGCACGTCCGGTGCCCGCTTGTCGATGGAGGGACGCACGCTGGTGTCGGCGCGCAGCCGGTCGCACACCGCGTCCTTCACCCGCAGCGTGGCGAACTCGAGGCTCTGGAGCGGCGAGCGCGTGGCGGAGACGTCGACCCGCAGCGTGCGCGTGGGAAGGAAGAAGCGCTTCCAGTCGATGGCCCGCGCGAGGTCGTAGAGCGCGCGCTCGTCGCGGCACGCGCCGCCGCCCACGCGCCACAGCACGCGGCTTGCAAAGCGCGACTCGAGATTTGCGCGCATCGCGAGCGCCAGGTCGCCTGCGAACGCCACGCCGCCGTCGGTGGCCTTCACGTCCTTCGCGGCAAGCGCGCCGAGCTCGCCTTCGAGAAGCGCCTCGAGGCCGCGCGGGCAGGGCGCGAAGAATTGTTCCATTCCCGCGATCAGAACGGCTTCATCACGACCAGGAACACGACGAAGATCAGGATCGGCGCGGCGGGGATTTCGTTGATCCAGCGGTAGAACTTGTCGCCGTGCGTGTTGCGGTCGGCGGCGAAGTCGGCGACCAGCTTGCCGAGCCACACGTGGAACGCAACGAGGATCGCGACCAGCGCGAGCTTGGCGTGCATCCACCCGCCCGTGATGCCATACCCCAGCCACAGCCACGTTCCGAACACGACCGTGAGGACCGCGCTCGGCGTCATGAGGCCGCGGTAGAGGCGTCGCTCCATGAGCTTGAACCGCTCGATGCTGATCGCATCGCTGGCCACCGAGTGATAGACGAAGAGCCGCGGCAGGTAGAAGAGGCCCGCGTACCACGCGACCATGAAGATGATGTGCAGCGACTTGACGGCGAGCATGGAGGCCTCCGCTACTTCAGGAGCCGGCGCCGCGTGAACGCGAGCGCCAGATAGTAGGCCGCGCCGGCATAGGCGAGCAGCACCGCGACGTGCAGCGCGGCATTCGCGGGCACCTCGCCCAGCATGAGCGGCCGCGCGAGGTCGATGGCGTGCTTGAGCGGCAGGAACTGCGTGACCGCGGCGAGCGCGGGGGGCATCTGCTCGACGGGAAAATAGACGCCGGAGAGCAGCAGCATGGGCGTCAGCACGAGCGTGAAGAAGTAGGTGAAGAAGTCGAAGTTCTGGGCGAACGCGTTCATCACGAGCCCGAAGGCGCCGAACACGAGGCCCACCAGCAGGCCCACCGGCAGCACCCACAGCGCGAGCCACGTGTGTCCGTAGCCCAGCGCCATGATCACGAGCAGGATTGCCGCGGTCGACATCACCGACTTGGTCGCGCACCACAGCCACTCGGCCGTCACCACGTCGTCGAGCGAGATCGGCGCGTTGATGATGCCGTCCCACGTCCGCTGCACGTGCATGCGCGCGAACGCCGAGTACATTCCTTCGAAGCTCGCCGTGAACATGGCGCTCTGGCAGACCATGCCCGTGCCGATGAATTCGATGTAGCTCATGCCCCCGACGTTGCCGACGAGCGCGCCGATGCCGTAGCCGAGAGCAATCATGTATAGCAGCGGATCGGCGATGTTGCCGAGCACGCTCGCGAACGCGAGCTTGCGCCAGACGAGGAGGTTGCGCCGCCACACCGGCAGGAAGCGCAGCGAGAGGGCGGGCGGGGCGTAATGGCTGGTCGTGGCGCTCATGCGATGGGTCTCAGTCCCGGAGGTCCCGTCCGGTGAGCTTGATGAAGAGATCCTCGAGGTTCGCGGGCCGGTGCAGGTAGCGCACGCCCGACCGCGTCGCGAGGTCGGCCAGCATGGGCTGCGGGTCCTTCGCGTACGCGAATGCGGTCTCGCCCGCGACCTCGAGCCTCGCGGCCATGCGGCGTCCGTGCGCTTCGGCCCAGGCCTTCGCGTCGTCGCCGTACACCTCGATCACCTCGGGCTCGACGTACTGCGCGAGCAGCGCGCGCGGCGTGTCGCTCGCGATCATGACGCCGTGGTCGATCACCGCGAGGCGCGTGGCGAGGCGCTCGGCCTCGTCCATGAAGTGCGTCGTGAGCAGGATCGTCTTGCCCTGCGCAAGGAGTTGCCGCAACCCGTCCCAGATCAAGTGCCGCGCCTGCGGGTCGAGGCCCGTGGTGGGCTCGTCGAGGATCAGGAGCTCGGGATCGTTGACGAGCGCGCGCGCGAGCGTGAGCCTGCGCTTCATGCCGCCGGAGAGCGCGCGGATGGCGGCGTCGCGCTTGCTCGACAGTCCCGCGAACTCCAGGAGCTCGGGAATGCGCGTCTCGAGAAGGTCGCGCGGCAGCCCGAAATAGCCGCCGTAGATGAGAAGGTTCTCGCGGACCGTGAAGTCGGGATCGAGGTTGTCCATCTGCGGGACGACGCCGACGCGGATGCGCGCCTCGCGTCCGCGCTGGGGAACGGGCTCGCCTACCATGGTGATGCTGCCGCCGTCGGGATCGATGAGGCCGAGGCAGCAGCGCAGCGTCGTGGTCTTGCCTGCGCCGTTGGGACCGAGCAAGCCGAAGCAGTCGCCGCGATGGATGTCGAAGGAAAGACCGCGCACGACCTCGTTGTCGCCGTAGCGCTTGCGCAAGTCCTGCACGCGCAGGACGACGTCATCCCCGGCAGGCGCGTTCATCGCTTCCACATGCCCGTGATCACGCGCTGAAGCTGCGGGAGCCTTCCGTGGAAGAAGTGCGTGCATCCGGGGAAGACGATGACCGGCAACTCCTGTGGACGCGCCCACGCGAGCACGTCGGCGAGCGGCACGATCTCGTCCTGCTCGCCGTGGACCACGATGGTGTCGTCGGGCACGCGGCCGGCGTCGAAGCGGCCGACCGCCGGTCCCACGAGCACCATGCGCTGCGGCGTCACGCGTTGCGCGACGCGCGTCTGCACGAACGTGCCGAACGAGAATCCGGCGAGCACCAGCGGAAGCGAAGCGCCGAACTCGCGCCTCACGTGTTCGAGGACCGCCATGGCGTCCTCGGTCTCGCCCGCGCCTTCGTCGAACGCGCCCGCGGACTGGCCGACTCCGCGGAAGTTGAAGCGGACGCTCACGTAGCGGAGGCCGAAGAACGTCCTGGCGAGCGTCTGCACGACCTTGTTGTCGAGCGTGCCGCCGTGGGTGGGCAGCGGATGGGCAACGAGGGCGAGGCCCGCGGCTTCGCCGTCGGGGACGTTGACCACGAGCTCGAGCGGTCCCGCGGGCCCGTCGATCAGGGCGCGCCGCGTGGTGCTGGGCGTCAAATGAGAAGCCGCTCGACGATCTCGCCCTTGACCACGTGACGGTCGATGATCTCGTCGATGTCTTCGCGGTCGACGTACGTGTACCAGACGGCCTCGGGATACACCACGAGGCAGGGGCCTTCCTCGCAGCGGTCGAGGCATCCCGCCTTGTTGATGCGGACGCTGTCCTTGCCGTTGAGGCCGAGCGCCTTGACGCGCCCCTTGGCATACGCCTGCATCTCGGCGGCCCCGGCATCCGCGCAGCACTTGTCGGGCGGCTCGCGCTTGTTGCAGCAGAAGAAGACGTGGCGCTTGTAGTAGCTCATCGGCCGATTATAGCGTCCGCGAATGCCGCAAGCGGTTCACTGCGGCTCGCCCCATCCGGGCCTGCCCGCGAGCGCGAACAGCCACGCGGCCACGGCCAGCGGCCAGGCGAGCAGCACCGACTGCGTGAGGCCGCTGAAGTTGAGCAGATGCCCATAGCGCCAGCTGAAGAGGGTGAGCGGCTCGCGCGGCGACGGCATGTCCATGCCCATGACCGGAAGCAGCAGCGACGCGAGGAGCGCGATCGCGCAAGTCGCGACCTGCACGGGCCGAGGCAGGAACACGACCGCAAGCAGCACGAGCAGGCCCGCGGCGATGCCGATCGACACCCCCGGCTTGAGCCACGTCTCCCACACGGCGGGCTTCAGCATGAGCATCGCGGCGGCGCTCTTGGCGGCGAGCGCGGCACCGACGAGCAGCAGGACCGCGCCGCCGACGTAGCGGCGCTCGCGCACGAGGAGCGCCACGAAGAGGCCGACGCCCAGCACCTGGAAGGCCGACTGCGCGGCCTCGATGAGCGCGAGGGCGTGATCGGGTGCGTGCATCGTGGCCGCGCCGCCCGCCATCACCCGTTCGGGATCGAACGTGACCGCGAAGACGGGGATGCCGGGGTTGACTTGCGCGACCAGCCACAACGCCAGCAGCGCGATGCCGATGTCGCCTATCTTGCCGGGGAGGAAGGCGCTGTGGCGCAGCGAGGAGAGCGCGTGGCGAACACGTTGCGCGCGCACGAGCGACGCGCCGGCCAAGCCGCCGAGAAGCGCCCCCGCGCCGTTGGACGCGAGATCGACGAGGCTCGCGTCGCGCGGCGGAAGGAACGTCTGCAACGTTTCCATCGCGAACGACAGAGCGAGGCCGCACGCGAGGCCGAGCATCGATCGCCACCAGGGACTCGCGCGGCGGGGCCACAGCGCGACGAAGAGACCGAATGGCACGTATGCGACGACGTTGGCGGCGACGTCGTAGCGAGTGAATCGAAGCGGCCAGGGGGCAAAGGGCCAGAAGGGCGCCGCGGGATCGGGGGGGACCCACGGCGAGAACGGCTGCAGGCTCGCGAACGCGATCGCGAGGCCGTAGAGCACGGCCAGCGCGTGCGGAAGCATGGTCCTGTGACCGTTCGTCACAGGATCTTGCGCACGACCGTGACGTACTCGTGCGTGGCCAGGGTCTCAAATCCCGCGGACGCGAACATCGAGTGCGAGCCGTGATAGAAGTCGGTGGGCTTGTTGTCGCCGTCGGCGATGTTCCAGGGAAACGCGTCGACGACGCGGATGCCGCGCTGCGCGAAACTGGCGAGGCCCGCGTCGAGCAGGGCGCGCGCAACGCCCTGTCGGCGATGATCGGGCGCGACGACGAAGCACACGATGGCCGCCGCTTCGTGGCGCGGCACCGGAAGCGGCGGGTCGGGAATGCGCATGCGCGCGCAGGCGAAGCGCAGCTTGTGGTACGGCTGGGCGTTCATCCACCCGGCCACCGTGTCACCGTCGTACGCGAGGAAGCCTTCCATCTCGGCGGTCTCGATGCGCGCGCGCATCGCGAGCCGGTTCATCGTGCCGTCGAACTCCTTCCACGGCAACGCAGTGGGCACCTGGTAGTAGTGGCAATAGCAGGTGGCCCACTCGGGATTGTCCGAGAAGGCGGGTCCGTGCTCGTGGTCGAAGAACGCGAGGTAGTCGTCCGCGCGCGCGGGGGTCAGGCGTTCGACACGGAAGCGATCGCTGGCTCGCAAGGCACGCTTCCGTTGGGCCGCCGTCTTCCGGTGCTTACTTGCTCGCCTTGATCTCCGTCCACATCCGGTTGCGCACGCGGCGCTGCGCGGCGGTCAGGTCGACAAGCTGCGTGAGCTTGGCCTGCACGTCCTTGGGCGGGAAGATCGCGGGCAGCGCCTTCAACTCCGGCTTGATGTACTGCGCGGCCGCCATGTTGGGGTTGCCAGACCCGATGAGGTTCGTGAGCTCCGCGGAGTTCTTGCCGTCGAGCATGAAGTCGATGAACTGGAGCGCCAGGTCGGGCC
>CAZIZD010000208.1:0-8013 GCA_964543615.1 uncultured Alcaligenaceae bacterium
GACACTCCGGGCTTGGCAAACGCGCCCACGCCGAACACGAGCTGCTCGCGCTGCCATCCGCGCATGCGCGCGAACTCGTAGAGCTCGTGGAACTCGCGCCACTGCGCGGGAATCCAGTTGCTGTAGCGGAACAGCCGTAACTTGGCGTCGAGGCCGCGGTAGTGCGCGAGGCGCACGATGACCCACGGCAGGATCGCGCGCCAGCGCTTGTTGTTCGCGCGCGGATACCCGGCCTTGAGCGCGATCGTGTACGCCGCGATGAACGCCTTCACGAGATCGAACACCGAGTGCCACAGGCGGGACTCGATGCTCGTGCTATTCTGGTAGTTCTGCACGTACTGCTGCGTCAGCTGCGCGATGATCGGCTCCACGCGGCCGTCGATGCGCAGCAGGGCCTCGACCTGACCCGGTCCTGCGTCCTTGCGCACGCCCGGGAACGTGGAGACGAGCTCGAGAGCCTCCTTCTGCAGCGAACCCGCATCGACCGTGGGCAGCTGGCCGATCCAGCGCGCGGCGTTGCTGGCGCTTGCGAGCGGATCGGAGAACGAGCGCAACCACCGGACCATCGGCCGGACCACCCCCGCACGCGCGGGTGCCGGCGTTTTCATTCGTGCCCGGCGATGGTCATGCGGTCGACCAGGATGGAGCCCGTGTGCCGCGAGCTGCGGCTGTCGACGTCGTTGCCCACCGCGACGATGCCGCGAAACATGTCGCGCAGGTTACCGGCGATGGTGATTTCCTCGACGGGATAGGCGATCGCGCCGTCCTCCACCCAGAACCCCGCGGCGCCGCGCGAGAAGTCGCCGGTGACGGAATTCACCCCCTGCCCCAGCTGCTCCGTGACGAGGAGACCGCGTCCCATGCGCGCGAGGAGCGCCGGCAGATCGTCGTCGCCATGCGACAGCACGAGATTGTGGCTGCCGCCCGCGTTGGCCGTCGTGGCCATGCCGAGCTTGCGCGCCGAATAGGAGCCCAGGAAATAGCCCTGCACGACACCGTCGCGCACGACGTCGCGCGGCGCGGTGGCAACGCCTTCGTTGTCGAACGGCGCGCTGGCGCGCGCACGCAGGATGTGCGGCTCCTCGCGCAGCTGGATGTGCGGCGCGAACACCTGCTTGCCGATCGAGTCGAGCAGGAACGACGACTTGCGATAGAGGCTTCCGCCCGACACGGCTTGCACGAAGAAGCCGACGAGATCGACGGCCTCGGGCGCCTCGAACAGCACCGGGCATTCGGTGGTGGCAAGGCGCCGCGCCCCGAGCCTGCGCGCCGTGCGCTCGCCGGCCATGCGTCCCACTTCGGCCGGCGGGTCGAGGTCCCCCGGCGCGCGCGCCGCGGTGTACCAGTAATCGCGTTGCATCGCGTCGTCCTGCTCGCCGATGACCGAGCAGTCGATGTGATGGCGCGACGTGCGATGGCCTCCCGCGAAGCCGAGCGAGTTCGCGTACACGAACTCCGACTCGCCGCGCGCGACGGTCGCGCCCTCGGTGTTGGTGAGCCGCTTGTCGACGGCGAGTGCGGCGGCTTCGGCCTCGCGGCCCATGTCGATCGCCTCCTCCACGGTGAGCGCCCACGGGTGGTAGAGGTCGAGATCCGGCCAGCTTCGCGCAAGCCGCGCGGGATCGGCAAGGCCCGCGGCGGGATCTTCCGCGGTGTAGCGTGCGATGGCGAGCGCCTTGTCGACCGTCGCGCGGATCGAGTCGTCAGCGAAATCCGCCGTGCTCGCACTGCCGCGCCGCTGGCCGACGAACACCGTGACGCTCACACCTTTGTCGCGATTGTAGGAAATGGTCTCGACCGCGCCCTGGCGCACGGTCACGCTCTGGCCGATGCCTTGAGAGACTTCGGTCTCTGCGGCCGTCGCACCGCCCCGCCTCGCGTGGTCGAGCACCGCTTGAGCGACGCGCTCGAGCTCCGCGGTAGCCACGGGGAAGTGACGCGCGTGCGCGCCATACGATGCGTTGGCGTGAGGCGCGGAAGCGGCGGCTGCGGTCATGTCGAAGGCCTGCGGCAATGCGGAGGGTGTTTCCCCGCGACTTGCGCCCGAGGCGGCGCCCGGAAGCGCGAGGGTTATCATAGCAAAGGCCCCGGATCGCACCGCCCGGCGGGCCACCCCCATGAGACGACCAACCGACGAACAGTCGCCCGAGAGCGACCCGCGGCAGGGCGAGGTTTCCAAGACGCGCCGCAAAGCCGAGATGCACGCCCTGCAGGAACTGGGCGAGGCACTCGTCGCGCTCGATCCGCGCAGGCTCGCGGAAATCGACCTTCCCGAGCGCCTTGCCGATGCCATCGCAGCGGCGCGCGCGATCCGCGCGCACGAGGGCCGGCGGCGCCAGATCCAGTACATCGGCAAGCTCATGCGCGACATCGACCCCGTGCCGGTGCGCGAGGCCATCGATCGCTTCGCCGCGGGAGTGCCCTCCGACCGCGCCGAGTTCGCCGCCGCGGAGCGCTGGCGCGACGAGATACTGCGCGACGATGCGGCCATCGCGCGCTTCGCCGCCGAGCATCCGAAAGCGGATGCGGCGAACCTCGCGACCCTCGCCCGCGATGCGCGCGTCGAACGCACGCGCGGGAGTCCGCCGCATCGCTTCCGCGAGCTCTTCCGCAGGATCCGCGAGGCCGTGAACAAGTGAACAAGTGAACAAGTGAACGGGTGAACGAGTGAACGACGAGCTGCTGATCGGCCTCGTGTCGATTTCCGACCGCGCCTCCTCCGGCGTCTACGAAGACAAGGGATTGCCGGGACTCACCGAGTGGTTCGGTGCCGCTCTCAAGAGCCCCTACCGCATGGTCCAGCGCCTGATCCCGGACGAGCAGGCGACGATCGAGCACACGCTGATCGAGTTGTGCGACGTCGAACGCTGCCATCTCGTGCTCACGACCGGCGGCACGGGCCCGGCGCCGCGCGACGTGACGCCCGAGGCCACGCTCGCCGTGGCGCACAAGGTCATGCCCGGCTTCGGCGAGCAGATGCGGCAGGTGAGCCTCAAGTACGTGCCCACCGCGATCCTCTCGCGACAGGTCGGCGCGATACGCGGCGGCGCGCTGATCCTCAACCTGCCCGGACAGCCCAAGGCGATCAAGGAGACGCTCGACGGCGTGTTCCCCGCGGTGCCCTATTGCATCGACCTCATCGGGGGGCCGTACGTCGAGACGCACGAAGCGGTTTGCAAGGCATTCAGGCCGAAGAGCGCCGTGCGCCCCCCGGCCAGCACGCCGTCCCAGGCGACGCATCCGCCATTCACTGGATCACCGCATCCGCGCGACTCAGGATCGACTTCGGGATGACGAGCCCGAGCGCGCGAGCGGTCCTCTGGTTGATCACGAGCTCGAACCGGGCGGGACGCTCGATCGCGAGATCGCCCGGCGGCGTCCCCTTCAGAATACGGTCGACGTAAGTCGCAGAGCGGCCGTAGAGATCCTCCGCGCTGGGGCCGTAGGACATGAGTCCGCCGTCGTCGACGTAGCTGCGCAGCTCGTAGAACGCAGGCAGCCGGTATCGCGCCGCCAGCTCGATCAGGCGTGCGCGCTGCGCTCCTATGTAAGGAGACGGCAGCACCAGCATCGCGCCGACGCCGGCACTCTTGGCCTTCCTGATCGCCCCTTCGAACTCGGACTCACGCGTCACCTCGAGCATGAGCACTTCGAGCGAGAGGCTTCGCGCCGCGGCCTGGGCGGAGGCGAGTATCGATGACGAGGCCGACGCGTGCCGCAGGAACGCCACGCGCGAAAGGTTGGGCACCGCTTCGGTGAGGAGCTGCAGCTGCTTCGTGATGAGCTCCTCGAATTGCGAGGCCAGTCCCGTCATGTTGCCGCCGGGACGCGCGAAGCTGTGCACCAGGCCGAGGGCAACCGGTTCGACGAGCACGACGAAGACGATGGGAATCGTGCGCGTGGCCCGCTGCGCGGCCGCGATGGCCAGGGGCCCCGACACCACGATCACGTCGGCGTTCGCACGGACCAGGCCTGCCGCCAGATCCTCCAGTCGCTCGGGACGTCCCTCCGCCCACCGGAACTCGAAGGCGATGTTACT
The DNA here is from genome assembly GCA_964543615.1 of uncultured Alcaligenaceae bacterium. Classification (GTDB taxonomy): domain Bacteria; phylum Pseudomonadota; class Gammaproteobacteria; order Burkholderiales; family Casimicrobiaceae; genus VBCG01. The sequence continues at coordinate 4,040 of CAZIZD010000208.1, forward strand.
GCCCTCGATCCAGCCAAGATCGCGAAGCCCACGTCGCAGCGCATCGACTTGCGCCGAGGTCGTCGTGGCGCTGCCGTTGCCGATGAAGCCGATGCGGGCGAGTTTCGTGGGCTGCGCGCGGGCGACGCGGACGAGCCCGCCGCCGGCGATGGCGGCAGCGGCGGCGAATGTTCGCCGGCTGATCACGGGAATGGACCTTTCGGCGAGCGGGACTTCCACCATAGCATGCCGGGCGCAGGGACATGGCCTGTCCCGCGCGATGCGTCAGTCGTCGAGCAAGAGCTCGCTGCGCGCCGCAGGCTCCTGCCGGTAGAAGCGCGCGAACTGCTGGTAGACGTCCTTGTACTCGTGGCGCAGAAGGCGCGGCTCCACGAAGAAGACCTCCGACAGCACTGCGAAGAACTCCGCGGGACTCTCCGCCGCGTAGGGATCGATGGCGGTGCGGTCACCGCGCTCGACGCGCTTCTGGAAGTGCTCGTAAGCCTTGGTCATCGTGCGCTTCCACAGGTGCGGCGCCATCTCGGGCGGCAACGGCGGACAGCCGTTCGCCACCCCGTTGCGCATGTCGATCTTGTGCGCGAATTCGTGGATCGCGAGGTTCATGCCCGAGGCTTCCCAATCCTGGCTCGCCTCGACGTCCGCCCACGACAGGATCACCGGACCGCGCTCCATCGCCTCCCCGGCCATCGGCTCGTCGTTGGTATGCACCACCCCCGCCTCGTCCTCCCACTCCCAGCCGGGCACGAACTCGTCGGGATACACGACCACGCTCTGCCAGCCGTCGTAGTAGACGAGGTCGAGGTTCAGCACCAGCACGCAGGCCTGGAGCGCAATCACCACGCGTTGGCGCGGCGTCACGCGATGACCGCGCGCGCCGATGATGCTCTTGGCGTTGAGGAACAGCACCACCTTCTGCCGCAGGCGCGCGATCTCCTCGTCGGTGTAGATCGCAAGGAAGGGCAGCGCGTCGAGCGACTCGCGCCACAGGCCTTCGGGAATGGCCTGCGTGCGCAGGATCCTCCGCTCGCGCCAGCGCTTGAGGGTGTCGAACATCGCGCTTACTTGGCGTCGTTGCTGCGGGCCCCGTCGCCGTCGAAGAGCGGCAGGTTGCGGAGCTCCGGATCCGATGCATGCTCGGGGAGCGCCTCTACGTCGCGCAGCTTGCGGGCGATGGTCGTGGTCTTGCCGCGCGCCTCGTCGAGGGTGTTGGTCGCCTCCTGCAGCTTCTTCTGCGCCCGCGCGAGCACCTCGCCGAACTTGCCGAACTCGGTGCGCACCGCGCCCAGCACGCGCCACACCTCGTGGCTGCGCTGCTCGACCGCGAGCGTACGAAAGCCGAGCTGCAGGCTGTTGAGCAGCGCCAGGAGATTGGAAGGCCCGCACAGCATGACGCGATGCTCGCGCTGCATCGTCTCGGCCGTGCCCGGCCGCGCCATGATCTCGGCGTAAAGTCCCTCGGTCGGCACGAACAGGATCGCGAAGTCCGTCGTGAACGGCGGCGCCACGTACCGGGTGCGTACCTTCTTCGCCTCGACGCGCACCGCGTCGGCGAGCGCACGGCGCGCGTCGTCCGCGGCTTGCGCGTCGGCGCGCTCCAGCGCTTCCTGCAGCCGCTGCCACTCGTCGAGCGGAAACTTGGAGTCGATGGGCAGCCAGCACGCGTCCGTCTCGCCCCGCCCCGGCAGGCGCACCGCGAACTCCACGCGCTGGTTGCTGCCTGGAATCGTCTCGACGTTGGTCGCGTACTGCTGCGGCGTGAGCGCCTCGGCGAGGAGTGCCCCGAGCTGCACCTCGCCCCATGTGCCGCGCGTCTTCACGTTGCCGAGCACGCGCTTCAGGTCGCCCACGCCCACGGCGAGCGACTGCATCTCGCCCAAGCCGCGATGCACCTGCTCCAGCCTTTCAGATACGAGCCTGAACGAGTCGCCCAGCCGCTGCTCGAGCGTGGCCGAGAGCTTCTCGTCGACGGTCGCGCGCATGAGCTCCAGCTTCTGCGCATTGTCGCTGCGCATCGCGTCGAGGCGATGCTCGACCGACGTCCTCACGGACTCGAGCGCGGTGGCGAGCTCGCCGCGCAAGCCCTGCGTCCACTGCCCCTGCTCCGTGCGCGCGTTGGCCAGGTCCTGGCGGATGTCGCGCTCGACGTGCGAGACCTGCGTGACGAGCGCGTCGATGCGCGCGCGAAGAAGGGCGGCCTCGCGCAGCGCGTCGCGCGACTCGTCGTCGCGGCGGCGGGCGAGCGATCCCGTGCGCACGACGAGCACGACGAGCAGCACCGCGATAGCCACCAGCGCGGCCGTGATCGCGATGAACCAGGACTCGGGCATGGGTTCAGTCTAGCAGAGCGGATCGGCCGAAAATTACCCGAAAATCGCGAGTGTCGCGAACGACGCAAGCCAGTGCTCGCCCGCGTATTCGCCGCTCGCAAGACCGTGCATCCCGGCCTCGAGATGACGCGTCGCATTGGCCCGCAGCGGAGCGATCCGCGGGTCGCCGGCGGGAAGCGCACGCGCGATGCCGCGCATGTTCCAGGCGCGCGAGAGATTGAGCCCGTCGAGGTGCGCGATGTAGCCGTCGCTGCGGTCGTCGACCTCGACCGGCGCAAGCTGGCAGCCCCCCGGAAGGAACGCGCCGAGCCACGCCGCGAACGCCTCCGCGCCAAGCACGCGGCGCATGAGATCGGCCTCCATGAGGGCGGGCGACAGGAAGTCGATGCCCGACGGCTCCCACGCGATCGGTGCGTCGCGATCCTGCGCGAACCATCGCATCGCGGCGGTCCGGCACGCCGCGTGCAGCGCGCTGTCCCTCTCCGCCTGCGCGTAGTCCAGGGCCAATGCGAGCCCGAACGCGCTGTTGGGATGCAGCCCCTGGCGCAACGGATAGCGCTGGCGCGGAAGATAGTCGGCGTAGCGGGCTGCGATCGCCCGTGCGAGCGGCGCGATGACAGGCGACCACCGCTCCCCGCGCAGCTCGCGCGCGAGCTCGAGGAGCCATGCCCAGCCGTAGGTACGCTCGAACGCGCTCGACGCGGGACGCGCGAAGTAGGCGCACTCCGCGGCGATGCGTTCCGCGGTAAGACGACGGTCGAACAGTGCCTCGATCGCGTCGCGCTCGGGCAGCGCGGGAAACACGCGCCGCAGCCGCGCGAGCGTGCGGTGCATGTGCACGCACGAGTGCCAGTCGAAGCTGCCGTAGAAGGCGGGATGCAGCGCGCGCGGGCTGCGGACGTCGTCCGCGCCGGTCATCACGTGATCGAGCTTTGCCGGATACTCGCGATCGACGTTCGCGAGCGCGAGCCGCGCGAACCCGCTGGCCAAGCCGCCCGCGCGCTCAGTCGCCGGGTCCATCCGTGAAACGCTGCGCGAGCGCATGGTCGGGTGCCACGAGCATCGCGACATCGGCAGCCGGATGCAGCGACGTGATCTGCATCGCGATCGCGGGATCGGGATGCGCGAGGGCGAACCGGTTGAACCAAAGCGCCCGGATGCCTGCGCCGGTGGCGCCGAGGACGTCCTGCACCCACGCGTCGCCGATCATGACCGCTTCGTGCGCTTCGCAGGCGAGGCGCTCGAGCGCGACGTGGAAAATGCGCGCATCGGGCTTGGCGACGCCGATCTCCTCCGAGGTGACCAGCGCGTCGACGTAGGGTGCGAAGCCGAAGGTCGCGAGCTTCTCGCGCTGCTCGGCGATCGTGTTGTTGGTGACCACGCCCACGCGCAGGCGCGTGTGGAGATGCACGACGAGCTCGAGCGCGCCCTCGACGCAGCGGCGGCCGCCCTGGTACAGGCGCCGATGCAGCTCCGCCGCGGCGCCTGCACGCTCGGTCCCGGCGCCCGCGTACGCGAAGAGGCGGCGGTAGCGTTCGATGCGGGCGTCGGCCACGTCTCGCGCGCCGATCGCCACGTCGTGATGCATCGCGTCGAGGATGCGCTGGTTCTCGCGCACGAGATCGTCGACCTCGCGCGCCTGCAGCG
>CAZIZD010000209.1:0-7975 GCA_964543615.1 uncultured Alcaligenaceae bacterium
GCGGTACTGTGCGACCGACCGGTGCACCATCACCGACAGCGCGTCGACCCGCTCCCCGTTGATGAGAATGTCGAGCTTCACGACGTCGGCCGCGCGAAACTCCTTGAACTCGTAGTCGAGCGAGGCATAGCCACGCGACGTGGACTTCAGCTTGTCGAAGAAATCCATCACCACCTCGGCCATGGGCAGTTCGTAGGTCAGCATCACCTGGCGGCCGAGATACTGCATGTTCTTCTGCGTGCCACGGCGCTCGGTGCACAGGGTGATCACCGGGCCCACGTACTCCTGCGGCATGAGGATCGTGGCCGTTATGATCGGCTCGCGGATCTCCTCGACCCGCGAAAGGTCAGGCAGCTTCGAGGGATTCTCGATCTCGATCACGGTACCGTCGCGCTGCAGGACCTGGTAGATCACGGTGGGCGCCGTCGTGATCAGGTCCATGTCGTACTCGCGCTCGAGGCGCTCCTGCACGATGTCCATGTGCAGGAGGCCCAGGAAGCCGCAGCGGAAGCCGAATCCCAGTGCCTGGGACACCTCGGGCTCATAGTGCAGCGAGGCGTCGTTGAGCTTCAGCTTCTCGAGGGCGTCGCGCAGCGCCTCGTACTGGTTGGCCTCGACGGGATAGAGTCCCGCAAACACCTGCGGCTTGACGTCCTTGAAGCCGGGCAGCGGCGCCGGCGCGGGCTTGCCGGCCAGCGTGACGGTGTCCCCGACCTTCGCCGCGTGGATCTCCTTGATGCCCGCGACGATGAATCCGACGTCGCCCGCCGAGAGCTCGTCGCGTGCGAGCGCCTTCGGCGTGAACACACCGACCTGCTCGCACAGGTAGGTCGCGCCCGTCGCCATCAGCTGGATCTTGTCCTTGGGCTTCAGCGTGCCGTCCATCACGCGCACGAGCATCACCACGCCCACGTAGTTGTCGAACCACGAGTCGATGATGAGCGCGGTGAGCGGGGCGTCGGGATCGCCCGAAGGCGGCGGGACCTTGGCGATGACCGCCTCGAGGATCTCGTCTATGCCGATGCCGTTCTTCGCGCTCGCGTGCACGGCGTCGGTGGCGTCGATGCCGATGATGTCCTCGATCTCGTCGATCACGCGATCGGGATCAGCGGAAGGGAGGTCGATCTTGTTCAGCACGGGCACGACCTCCACGCCCTGCTCGATCGCCGTGTAGCAATTGGCTACCGTCTGCGCCTCCACGCCCTGCGACGCGTCCACGACCAGCAGCGCGCCCTCGCACGCCGCGAGCGAGCGCGACACCTCGTACGCGAAGTCGACGTGGCCCGGCGTGTCGATGAGATGGAACTCGTACGTCTGCCCGTCGCGCCCCTTGTAGGCGAGCGTCGCCGTCTGCGCCTTGATCGTGATGCCGCGCTCGCGCTCGAGGTCCATCGAGTCGAGCACCTGCTCGCTCATCTCGCGCTCGGAGAGTCCTCCGCAACGCTGGATGAAGCGATCGGCCAGCGTCGACTTGCCGTGGTCGATGTGGGCGATGATCGAGAAGTTGCGGATGTGGCGCAAGGAGCCTGCCTTAAAACGCTTAGGGCACCGCGTGGTGCCCTAAGACTCGTAACCCGTAATTTTAACCGAACTTACCCGCTCGCTTCGCGGAGGGCGGAGTCGACGGCGGAAACATCGAAGCGGTAGTGGCACAGCACCGCACCGTTCTCCGGCGGCCCCAGCATGAGCACGGGCACCAGATCGCCGTAGCGCTCCTCCAGCGCCGGATGGGCGTCGACGTCGATCTCCACCAGCGTGGCGCCGTGCCGCGCCGCAACCGGCTGCGCGGCGTCGCGCATCTCCTCGCAGAGGTGGCAGTAGGCGCGCGCGAGCAGGGTCAGGACCGGCATCTCGCCATCCTCGTGGGTCGGGCTTCCGCCCGGCGCGACACGTCGCGGCCAGCTGCAGCCGGCCCCGCAAGGACTGGAAGCATCATTCGCCGTTGAGCGCGCGCACCGTGGCAAAGAACTGCTGCTCGCCGCGCTTCATCTGCAGCGTGACGGACGCGCCCTTCTCGACCTTGCCGAGCACGTCGTTCACTTGCGCGGCCGAGCGCGCCTCGGTCGTGACGCCGCCGCGGATGATCGCGAGGATCACGTCGCCTGGCTGCACGTTGCCGCGCACCGTGGGCGCCACGTCGTCGACCATCACCCCCGCCTTCACGTCGGCTTCCTTCTTCTGCTCGTCGGTGAGATCGGAGAGCACGAGCCCCATCTTGTTGGGCTTGGCCTTCTCCTTCGGCTGGGCGCCACCCTTGCCGCGCGGCGCAGCCGCCTGGTCTTCCTTCATCTCGGCTACGACGACGGAAAGCTCCTTCTGCGTGCCCTTGCGCCAGACCGTGATTGGAACCTTGGTGCCCGGGCGGATGACCGTGATGATGCGCGGGAGCTCGTTGCTGGACTTGACGTCCTTGCCGTCGGCCTTGACGATGATGTCGCCCACTTCCACGCCGGCCTTGGCGGCTGGACCGTCCTTCTCCACGCCGTTCACCAGCGCGCCGCGCGGTGCCCCGAGGCCGAATGCCTCCGCCTCTTCCTTGCTCACCGGCTGGATCTGCACGCCGATGCGGCCGCGCGTGACACGGCCCTTGTCCTTCAGCTGCGCCACGGTGTTCATCGCGACGTCGATGGGAATCGCGAACGCGAGGCCCATGTAGCCGCCCGTGCGCGAGTAGATGAGCGAGTTGATGCCGACGACCTCGCCCTTCATGTTGAACAGGGGCCCGCCGGAGTTGCCGGGGTTGATCGCGACGTCGGTCTGAATGAACGGGACGAGGTTTTCCTGCGGCAGATCGCGGCCCTTCGCGCTCACGATGCCGGCGGTCATGGTGTTCTCGAGGCCGAACGGCTTGCCGATGGCAACCACCCATTCGCCGACGCGCAGCTTGTCGGGATCGCCGATGATCACCTTCGGCAGGTCCTTCGCCTCGATCTTGAGGAGCGCCACGTCCGTGCGCTTGTCGGCGCCCAGCACCTTGGCCTTGAACTCGCGCTTGTCGGAAAGACGCACCGTCACCTCGTCCGCGCCATCGACGACGTGCGCGTTGGTGATGATCTCGCCGGCGCTCCCGATGATGAACCCGGACCCCACCGATTGCGCCTCCGGCTCACGCTCGGGTCCTCGGCGCGGTGGCACCTGACCGAAGCGGCGGAAGAACTCGTAGAACGGATCGTCCTCCGAAAGCTCGGGCATCCCGCGCGGGCGCCGGGCCTTCTGCGTGACGTCGATCGACACGACGGCCGGGCCGTTCCTGTCGTAGAGATCGGTGAAGTCGGGCAGGAATCCCGCGCGGCCCTGCGCTTGCGCCTGGCCCTGCGCATGCGCCAGGGGCGCGAAGCCGATGGCGACCAGCAGGCTCAAGGAGCCGAGAATTTTTTGCGTCGACATGATTTCCCTCTGTTGGTGCTTATGGCGCGTTCTGCGCGAACGATGTAGGAACTTGCAACGTCAAGGCTTGCGGCTCACCGACTGCCCGATCTGCTGCACGGTCGCGGGCGGGGCCTCGCCGATGACGGTGACGCGGAAAGCGTCGGTGCGCGTCGAATACTGGGCAAGGCCGCCGGCCTGCGTCAAGCCGATCTGCGTCTGCGTCACCGTATACGGTTCGACGAAGACGGAGATGGCGACGAGGCCGTCGGAGAACACGAGATGGGCGGTGGGCTCGCGCTTGCCGGCGAGCTTGCGGAACCCTTCGCTGATCTTGACGAAGCCCGGCGGGACCTTGTTGACGATCCATCCGGTGTCGTTGGTCACGAGCTCGCCGGGTCCCGACGACGTCACCTGCCAGTCGGGAGGAATCGAGGTCCACGACGGCCGGACCATCTCACGGTCGAGCTTGGCGTTGTAGTTGACGTCGGTAAACGCAAACTCCTCGATCACGTCGCCCTTCTCGTTCACGAGGCGCGAGCGCAGCAGGAGGCCGGTGGTGGCATCGGCCCAGAAGCGATGCGCGTAGCGCATGCCGTCGCGCGGCTCGAACGTGGCCATCTCGGTCATGCGGCCGGCAACGCGCCCGCCCGGGGCGAGCTTGAACTCGTAATACTGCGCGAGGTTGGCCGTCTGCTCGGGCGACAGCGAGGGAAACACGTTGCGGATCGTGCGCGGCTCGATGCGCACGATCTTGGCATCGGGAAAGTAATAGCGAACCTCGTTGGCGGTGCGCACGATCTCGCGCGCGGGACCGTCGAGGCTCAGCACCTTCTCCGACTCCTGGTCGTTCTCGAACATGTGCGCCAGCCGGAAGCTGTCGTAGCGTGAACCCTGACGTACCAGCACCGTGCCCGAGTAGTTGAGCGTACGCGCGGCCTGCGTCACCCGCATGAGCCACTGCGTGGCGTAACCCTGCGCATGCACGGCGGAACTCGCCAGCGCCGCCGCAAGCACCGCCACTGCACCGATGCCCCGGATCGCCGGGGCTCCCCACCATGCGTGCATGTCGTCCGCTTCGCCCTACTGTCGGGGGGGCTCGATGCCGGTGGCGGTGGCGGCCCGCAGGTACGGCGACTGGATGGCCATGGTCGGCGCGAACTCCTGATGGGCGAGCAGATACTCGCTTGCGACGTCCGCCGGTGGCTTGACCTGCGCCGCGCGCACCGACGCGGCTTCGCGCGCCTTGGCGATCGCATTGGGCGGCACGTCCACCATCGAGAAAGCCGTCCATCCCACCACGGTGACGGCCGCCAGCGTGGCCGCGACAGCCCACGCGAAGGTCGCGGGCTGCGACGTTCGCGCGCGGCGCGGCTGCGGCGCGAGCACGGTGGGCTCGGCCGCGAGCGCGGCGCTGAATCGCGCGGTGAAGTCACTGGAGATGCCGTGCGCGCCGCGCAGCGAGTCGCCGATCACGTGGTAGCAAATCCACGTCTGCCGGGCCTCGTCGGTGCGCAACTCAACGACGCATCGCTCGAACTCGGCGTCATCGACCTCGCCGTCCATCAGGCGTGAAATGTTCGCCCCCATGTTCGTCGCCTCGGGACGGCCCTTCGCCGCGAATGGATCTTCTTTCATCACCATCTCCGGTTCTCATCCGTGCCGAGCTGCGGCCGAAGCTCGGCGGCGATCGCCTCGCGCGCGCGAAAGATTCGCGAGCGCACGGTTCCGATCGGGCAATTCATCACGACCGCAATTTCCTCGTAGCTCAACCCTTCGATCTCGCGCAGCGTGATCGCCGTGCGAAGGTCCTCGGGCAGCGCGTCCATCGCCTTGTTCACCGTTGCCGCGATCTGCTTGCCAATCAACTCGTCTTCAGGCGTGGCACTGTCGCGCAACTGCTCGGCATCCTCGAAACCCTCCGCCTCCTCGTTGTCGAAGGAGGTGGTCGTCGGCGCGCGGCGGCCCATTGCGACCAGATAGTTCTTCGCCGTGTTGATCGCGATGCGATACAACCACGTGTAGAACGCACTGTCGCCGCGGAAGCTCGGGAGCGCGCGGTAGGCCTTGATGAAGGCTTCCTGCGCGACGTCCTCCACTTCCGCCGGGTCACGGACCAGCCGCGACAACAGCCGTCCCAGCTTGCGCTGGTACTTCATGACCAGCAGCTCGAAAGCGTGCTTGTCACCCTTCTGCGCGCGCTCGACGAGCTGCTGATCGACTTCGCGATCACCCATCCGCGGGTAGCCCCTGGGTCATTCGTTGTTGTCCTGCCGGACGGCAGGTGCGGCAGCCTGTCAGGGCCAGGGCCGCGGTATGTTCGCCGCAGCGCGCGCTTGCCGTAACAGACTGTTGCAGATGCCGTAAGTTCATTCGGCGGCCGCGTGGGCGACGGGCGCAAGCGGCCGGTCGGCTTTGTCCAAGACAACGGAGGGCCGTGCCTCGCCGGTCACGATGCCGCGGTAGTTGCGTATCGGCGGCCGCGCCAGGTGCGCAAGGCGCTCGCGCGCACCGGCGTCGAGGAGTCCCGCCTGCTCGAGCACCGCGACCGTCGCGGGAAGAAGGGCTCGCCGGGTCCCGTCGGCCACCTTGACCGCGATGCCCCAGCCGCGGCTCCTGACGCCGATGGCCTGCACGGCTTCGGCGCCGATCTTGCACACCCAGTCGCCGCGTCCGGCCTCGGTCAGGGCGAGATCGCTGCGCCCTTCCCCGGACACCATCGCCGGTGCCCGCGTCATGGCGTCGGCCAGTTGCCTCGGCGCCTTGCCGTATGCCGGATGGACGTCGGCGGACGCGAGGCGCGCGAACGCGAGTGCGAGGCGGGACAGCGGCATGGCGTAGTTCGGCGCCGAGCAGCCGTCGATGCCCCAGGGCAAGGCGCTCTCGGGAACGCCGGACATCGAGGCCACCGCGGTGCGCACCTCGCGCTGCAGCGGATGGTCGATCGCGAGGTAATCGGACTTGCCGTAGCCGCACGCCGTGCAGTGGGCGAGCATCCCGGCGTGCTTGCCCGAGCAGTTGTGCGCGAGCGGCGAATAGGGCGGCGGCGGCGGAACCTCGCCGTGCACCTCGTAGTGCCCGGGCGCGTGGGTGCCGCACTGCAGCTCGCCGGCGCCGTTGCCGGCCTTGGCGAGGATCGATGCGGCCGCCTCGACGTGGCGCGGCTCGCCGGAGTGGCTCGCGCACAGCAGAGCCGTCTCTTCGGTGGTGAGCCGGTAGCGCTCGACGCCGCCCGCGGCGACGAACGGCAGCGCCTGGAAGGGCTTGAGTGAGCTTCGCGTGAACGTGACGACGTCCGGATCGCCCGCCGCGAACAGCAACCGCCCGTCGCGATCGACGATCGCGACGGCGCCTGCATGAAGGCTTTCGACGGTCCCGCCGCGGACGATCTCCGTCAGCGGCACGAAGGAGGCTGGCATAACCTCCTATTGTCGCCTACCCGCTATCGCGCGGCGAGCGCGGCTTTTATTTGCTCGAGCGCGGACGGGTCCTCGATCGTGGTGAGATCGCCCGGGTCGCGGCCTTCGGCGAGCGCCTGGATCGAGCGGCGAAGCAACTTCCCCGATCGCGTCTTGGGCAGCAGCGTCACGAAGTGCACGGCACCGGGACGCGCGATCGCACCGAGCTCGCGGTCGACCGTGTCCATCACCTCCTTGCGCATCGTCGCGGTGAGCTCGGGTGTTGCCACGCGTGCCGGGTCCTTCACCACGGCGAACGCTACCGGGATCTGACCCTTGAGCGGGTCCGCGACGCCCACCACGGCCACCTCCGCGACCCCAGGATGCGCCTGCACGGCTTCCTCGATCTCGCGCGTGCCCAGGCGATGCCCCGCCACGTTGATCACGTCGTCCGTGCGTCCGAGCACGAAGTAGTAGCCGTCCTTGTCGCGCGTCGCCCAGTCGAACGTCGAATAGAGGAGCTGGTTGGGGAACGTCTTGAAATAGGTGTTCACGAAGCGCTCGTCGTCGCCCCACACCGTGGACATGCAGCCGGGCGGCAGCGGCGGCGCGATCGCGAGCACGCCCTTCTCGTCCGGGCCCGCTTCCTGGCCCGTCACCTCGCTCACGAGGCGCACGTCGTAGCCGGCCGCGGGGAACGAGGGACTGCCGAACTTGCGCGGGGTCTCCTCCACGCCGAGCTGCGCCGAGAGGATCGGCCAGCCGGACTCGGTCTGCCAGTAGTTGTCGATGATCGCGACTCCGCCCAGGGCATCGGATACCCAGCGCGCGGTCGGCTCGTCGAGCGGCTCGCCGGCGAGGAACAGGTACTTGAGGGAGGAGAGGTCGTGCTGCTGCATGTAGGACGGATCCTGCTTCTTGAGGACGCGGATCGCGGTAGGCGAGCTGAACATCGTCCTGGCGCCGTGCTGCGCCACGATCTTCCACCAGATCGAAGGATCGGGCCGGATCGGCAGTCCCTCGTACATGATCGTGGTCGAGCCGTTGAGGAGCGGTCCGTAGATGATGTAGGAGTGACCGACCACCCAGCCGATGTCGCTGGTCGTGAACATCGTCTCGCCCGGCGCCACGCAGAAGATGTCGCGCATCGAGGCGGTGAGCGCAACGGCGTAGCCGCCGGTGTCGCGCTGCACGCCCTTGGGCTTGCCGGT
>CAZIZD010000210.1:0-7930 GCA_964543615.1 uncultured Alcaligenaceae bacterium
CGCCCATCACGAGCGCGGTGGCCCACACGATGGTCTCGGTGAGATGCAGCGCGAGCAGCATGAACACCGAGCCCGCCATCAGGAGGTCTGCGCGCCAGACGCTCGGCTGCGCAAGGAGCGTCTGGGTCCGGTGCACGACGTGCGCCGTGACCGCACGGACGCCCGCCGCGTGAATGAGGATGATGACGAGCAGCATGGTGCCGCCGAATGCAACGTCGGCGGCCGGCATGACCTGCGCGAGATGTTGCAGGAAGGGCAGTTGCGTGATGTCTCGGTCCAGGGTCGCCGCGACGTCGGGAGCGGCCTGGGCGAGTCGGTTGGAATCGTTCATGGCGCAGGGGTAGGTCGCCAAGTCTAGCCGCAAACGGAGGTGCGGCCCGGTGCCGGGTTTCTGTCGACGAGGGCACATGCCTCCAAAGTCGATCCGGGGGCTACCCCGGGGTACTCCGCATGAGTCCGGTTCCTGCAGCTCCCGTTTTGCCGCAAAATTGCGGCTGCTCTTGCCCCGGACTACAGGACCCGTCATGAAGTCGCTCCACAAGCTGCTCGCCCTTTGCGCACTCGCCCTCATCGCGATTCCCTCGATCGCACAGACGCCGCCGCCCGACCCGTGGCCGCGCGTGGTCGACCTCACGACCGGCCAGGTGCTCGTGTACCAGCCCCAGATCAACGACTGGAAGGACAACCAGCTCGACTTCCGCGTGGCCATGGCCTACAAGAAGGACGGGGCTCAGGGCCAGGACTTCGGCGTGCTGTTCGCGACGACACGCACGCAGGTCGATCGCGTGGCGCGCACCGTCGTCTTCGAGAACCTCGTGATCTCGAAGATCGAGTTCCCGACGCTGCCCGACAAGGGCGCGAGCATTGCCCCGCAACTCACGAAGGAGTTCGCCGCGCAGGTGCGTTCCGTCTCGCTCGACCGCCTGCAGGCATCGCTCGTCGCCAACGGCGTCAAGCCTTCCAACGCCGTCGCGGTCCAGAACAACGCGCCGCGCGTGATCGTGAGCTACGTGCCCGCGATCCTGGTGCCGATCGACGGCACGCCGGTGCTGAAGCCCGTGCCCAACCACCCCGAGGCGCAGCGGGTCGTGAACACGCGCGCGCTCATCCTCCAGGGCGGCTTCGACAATGCCTATTACATCCACGTGTACGACGGCTGGCTCACCGCGAGCTCGCTCGAAGGTCCGTGGACACAGGCGACGCTGGGACCGCTCCGCGCGAGCAAGATGAACGCAATCGCCAGCGAGCTCGCCAAGAACAACACGGTGGATCTCCTTACGGGCGGCGCGAAGGCTGACCCCAAGCCCTCGCTCGCCAACGGCCTGCCGGTCATCTACACGTCGCAGTCGCCGGCCGAGCTCATCGTGTTCAACGGCCAGCCCGACTTCGTGCCCATCGTGGGCACGCAGCTGCTCTGGGCCAGCAACACGACGAGCGACGTGATCATCGACATCGCAAGCAACAAGTACTACGTGCTGCTCGCGGGACGCTGGTTTACCGCGCCCGGCCTCACCGGGCCCTGGGCGTTCGTGCCCAACAACGCGCTGCCCGCGGACTTCGCGCGGATTCCCCCCGCGTCGCTCGCCGGTGCGGTGCTCCCAACCGTGGCCGGCACGCCGCAGGCGCAGGCCGCTGCGATCGAGAACACGATTCCGCAGACCGCGACGGTGCCGCGCAAGAACGGACCCACGTTCACGCCCAACTTCGACGGCCCGCCGCAATTCGTGCCGGTGGCGGGAACGCCGCTCACGTACGCGGTGAACTCGTCCGAGCCGATCATCCAGGTCTCGCCCACGCAGTACTACGCCGTCACTGCGGGCGTGTGGTTCACGGCGGCGTCGGTCACGGGGCCGTGGACGATCGCGACGTCGGTGCCGCCGGTCGTCTACTCGATCCCGCCGTCCTCGCCGATTCATTACGTCACGTACGTGAAGATCTACGGCACGACGCCCGAGTACATCTATGTCGGATACACGCCCGGCTATCTCGGCACCGTGCTCACGCCGTACGGCACGGTGGTGTACGGCACGGGCTACGCGTACACGCCGTGGATCGGCACGGTGTGGTACCCGCCGCCGTACACGTATTCCGTGGCGGCCACGCCCGTCTACAACCCGTACACCGGCTTCACGTTCGGGTTCGCGGTGGGACTCGCGACGGCCGCGTGGACCTATCCGTACTGGGGCGGCGCGTACTACCACCCGTACTACTGGGGCGGCTATCCGTGCTGCGCGAGCGCGAGCGCCAATGTCTACGGACACTGGGGCGCCACGACCTACTCCGGCACCCGCACCTGGTACGGCGGCGGCGGCGTGGCCGGCACCACCGCGAGTGGGTCGTACTACAACGCGCGCACCGGGACGTCCGGAACGTACAACGCGGGCCGCCAGTACAACGCATGGACCGGCAACGCGACGCGCGGATACGACCGCACCGCCAACGGCGCCGCGGGTGGATCCGCCAACGTCGCGCGCGCGGGCAACTACAACGTCTACAGCGGGCAACGCTCGACGGGCTCGAGCGTGTCGAGCACGGGCGCGGGAGGCAGCACGTACCAGCGCTCGGGTGCGACCACCGCAGGGCCGATGGGCTATGCGCACGCGGGCGAAGGCTCGACGTACAACGCGAAGACCGGCAACACCAACTCATGGGCGACCGCGAGCGTGGGCAACAACCACTACGCGGACGTCAACGGCAACGTCTACTCCAACACCGGCAACGGGTGGCAGCAGCACAACGCGTCGGGCACCAGCACGGCAAGCGGCGACACGTCGTGGGCCGACCGCGAATCGCAGGCGCGATCCGGCAGCAGCTCGTCCTGGGGCGGCGATCGCTCCTTCGGGGGCGACGGAGGATTCGGGGGTGACCGCTCCTTCGGCGGCGGCGGCTGGGGCGGCGACCGCTTCGGCGGTGCTGGCGGCTGGGGCGGTGATCACTCCTTCGGGGGCGGTGGCGGCGGCGGCGGGGGCGGCCGCTTCGGTGGCGGCGGCGGCTTTGGCGGCGGCGGTTTCCGCGGAGGCGGCCGGCGCTAGCCGACCATCGCCGTGGCGGCGGGCTCACGCAGGGCGAGCGATCGCTGGCGCAATGCCCGCCGGCGCGTGTTTCGCAAGCTCGCCGACCGAACTGCGCGCCGGCGCATCCTGCTCGTCCTCGCGACGCTGGTCGCGGTTGGCGCGCTCGCGGCCATCAAGGGCCTGCTCGGCTACTTCGTCTTCTCGTCGAAGTCGACTCGCTACGAGGTGGCGCTCGCGGCAGTCGCGCTCATCGCGGGAATCTTCGCGCTTTGCGAGCGGAAGGTGGCGTCGTTCATCGAGGCGCGCTTCAGCCGCAACACGCGCGAGCATCGTGAAGCTTTGGCCGCGCTGCGCGACGAGCTGGCCGAGATCCCGGATCGGGGAGATCTGGAGCGGCGCCTCGTAGAGCGCTTCGACGGTCTCTTCAAGACACGCGGCACGGTGCTGTACGTCGCGGACGGCGATGGGTACATCGCGGCCGCGCACTCCCGGCGCGGCGAAGTCCCCGCGCTGGCGCGCGCCGACCCTCTCGTGACCGCATTGCGCCCGTCGCACGTGCCCGTGGTGCCCGCCGACACGGGCACGCAGGTCGATGCCCCGCTCGCATGGCCGCTGCGCGCGCGCGGCGACCTGGTGGGCATCCTCGTCGCGGGGGAGCACGACTATCTCGAGAGCTTCGACGCGATCGAGATCGAAGCCGTGCAGGCGCTCGCCGACGGCGCCGCCGCGAACCTCGCGTACCTCGATCCGGCGCTTACGGCGCATCTCGTTCACACGCCCAACAACCTGCCGCCGCTCGTGGGGACGTTCGTCGGTCGAACGCGCGAGCTCGCCGAATGCCGCGCGATCCTCGTGAACGGGCGCATGCTGACACTGACGGGCTTCGGAGGTGCCGGCAAGTCACGCCTGGCGCGCGAGCTTGCGCAGGCCGCGCTCGCGACCCACCGCGGCGGCGTGTTCTGGGTGGACCTGGCCGACGCCCACGACGAGGCGCACGTCGCGGCCGCCATTGCTGCGGCCCTCGGCGTGAGCGACGTCGATGGCGGTACGGATGCGATCGCGAAACGCCTCGGCAGCGCCGACACACTGCTGGTGCTCGACACCTGCGAGCACGCGAAGAGGACCGTCTCGCAGATCACCGCGGAGCTCCTGCGTCGTTGCCCGCGCATCGGCCTGCTGCTCACGAGCCAATCGCCGCTCGGTCTGCCCGGCGAACGCGACTTCGCGGTGCCTCCGCTTGCAATCCCCGAGGATGGGCAGGATCCCGCTGCGTGCGACGGCGTGGCGCTGTTCGTCGAACGCGCCCGCGCCGCGGCACCGGATCTCGTCTTCGATGCCCCCGCCATGCGCGACGTGACCGCGATCGTGTGCGCCCTGGACGGCATCCCGCTCGCGATCGAACTCGCGGCTGCGCGGCTCAAGGTGATGTCGCTCGCCGCGGTACGCGGCCATCTCGACGAATCGCTCAAGCTGCTGGGCGGCGGCGAGGCGGGCGACAGGCGTCACCACACGATGCGCGCGTCCATCGAGTGGAGCTACGACCCCCTGATCGAGGCGGACCAGCGCCTGCTGCGGCGCCTGTCCGTGTTCGCGGGCGGCTTCACGCTCGACGGCGCCGCGCGGGTCGGTGCCGACGCGGCCGATCCCCTCGACGTGCTCGATCCGGTGGGGCGCCTCGCCGAGGCATCGCTGCTGCTCGTGATGCGCGGCGCCGATGGCGAGCCGCGCTATCACCTTCCAGAGACGCTTCGCCAGTTCCTGGCCGAGCGTCTCGAGCGCGATCCTGACGCCGTGCAGGTGCGGGAACGCCACGCCTCGCATTGCCTGGATCTCGCCAGGCGCGCCGCCGCTTCGCTGCATCACCGCGATGCGGCCGCGGCCATGCAGGAGCTCGATCGCGAAGCCGCCAATCTCGCCGCCGCCCATCGAACGCTCCTGCAGTCGGCCGACGCATCCTTCGTACTCGAGCTCACGCACGCGCTGGTGCCTTATTGGCGCGATCGCGGCCTCGTCGCGCTTGCGCGCGACCGCGTGCGCGAAGCGCTCGGGCATCCCGCGGCCGCCTCGTGTGCGCGGCCCCGCGCGGAGGTGTTGCTGGACGCGTCGCTGCTAAGCCTCGACTGCAACGAAACGGCGGAGGCTGCCCAGCATGCGGCCGTCGCCGCGAGCGCGGCGCGCGCGCTGGCCGACGGCGCCCTCCTCGAACGTGCGCTCGCGCTGCACGCGCGGGCGGTGGATGGCGGCAGCGGCCTTGGGCGATCCGATCCGGGCGAGGCGATTGCGCGTGCCCGCGCGTCCGAGGACGTTTCCGCGCTGCACGCGGCATTGCGCGACGCGGCGCGGGCCGCGACGACGCAGCGCGACTTCGCGCATGCTCGCGCGCTGCTCGCCGAAGCCATCGACCTCGCGCTTTCCTCGCACGCCAAGGTCGACGGCGAGCACGACCTGGAGGCGGCCTCCTCGCTCGCGGGCGCCATGGGCGACGCGCCCCGCGCGGCCCGCTATGGTGCGGCGGCCGCGGTCGCGTTCGAGGGTTACGCGAAGACATCGACTCACGCGCCGGCCCTCTCGGCCGGGGTGCGCGAGGCGATGGACGCCGTGGATTTCGAGGCGCAGAGCGCGGCCGGCCGGCAGTGGTCGCTCGAGGACGCCCTGGCCGATGCCCGGGCCTGGCTCGCCTGACGCCCGCCGGTGCCAACTATGCTTCTGGCATACTCGCGGTGTTGCTCCCCCTCTACCGTACGACGCGCGCCGTCACGGGCGCCCCTGGCGCGATGAACGATACCGCAATGGAACGGCTCGGACGCTACCAGATCCGCGAGATCATCGGCGAAGGCGCGATGGCGTGCGTGTACAAGGCGTTCGATCCGGAGATCAACCGCCAGCTCGCTATCAAGCTTCTCAAGGCCCAGCTGCGGCTCGACGGCGAATACCGCGCCCGCTTCCTGCGCGAAGCCAAGGGCGCGGGCGTGCTGTCGCACCCCAACATCGTCACGGTGTTCGACGTCGGCGAGGACCAGGGGCACCCGTACATTGCGATGGAGCTCGTGGAAGGCGCGACGCTGGCCGAGGAGATCAAGGCGAGCAAGCCGCTCACCACCGCCGAGATCGTCGAGATCGGCATCCAGCTCGCGCGCGCCCTCGACTACGCGCACAAGCGCGGCATCGTGCATCGCGACGTGAAGCCCGGCAACATCATGCGGCTCATCGACAGCAACACGATCAAAGTCGCGGACTTCGGCATCTGCCGCATCGACGGCAGCGAGGCGAACGACGCGACCCAGCAGACGCAGGTCGGCAACGTGCTCGGCACGCCGCACTACATGTCGCCCGAGCAGGTGATCGGCGAGAAAGTCGATTCGCGCTCGGACCTCTTCTCCGCCGGCGTGGTTCTCTACCAGCTGCTCACCGGGCACCTGCCGTTCGAGGGCGACACGCTCATCAGCGTCGCCTACAAGATCACCAAGACCGACCCGCCCTCGCTCGACAAGATCAGGAGCGACCTGCCGCTCTCGCTTCGGCGCGTGATCGAGCGTGCGTTGAAGAAGCAGCCGGAGAAGCGCTTCCAGACCGGCGAGGAATTCGCGCAGGCGCTCGTGGGCGTGCAGCGCGAGCTGGCCGAGGAAGCGGAGAAGAAGGGCCGCTCCCGTGGCATCCCGCTGGCGCTGCGCTGGGCACTCACGATGGCCGCCGTGGTCGCGATCACCATGACCATCACCGCGACCATCCTCTACAAGCAGCAGTACGCTGCGATGATGGACCAGGTGAAGGATTACGGCGGATCGCTCGCCAAGTTCACCGCGACGCAGATGGCGGTGCCCCTCCTGTCCGAGGACTGGGCCGCGATGGACGTGTTCGTGCAGGAAGCCCTGGGGCGACAGGAGAACTTCAGTTACATGAACGTGGTGGACTACGAGAACATCGTGCGCGCAAGCAACGTCGCGGCGCAGGTCAACCAGAAGTACGCCGCGCCGCAGGCATCCGCGCCCGTGACGTCGAAGGACCCGCAGGTCACCGTGCAGACCCTCAAGATCGGCGACGGCCGCCAGGTGCTCGACTTCTCCGCGCCCGTGCTGTTCCAGGGCAAGACCATCGGCACCGTGCACCTCGGCATCTACGAGGCGCCGCTCACGGCGGTGGCGAACCTCGTCTTCGTGCTCCTCTCGATCCTCACGGTCGTCACCGTGGCCGCGGTGGCCGGTGGCACGTACCTCCTTGCGCAGCGCCTCGCCATGCCGATTCGCGTGCTGCGGAACTCGCTCGGCGAGCTCGCCAACGGCCGCCTCGATTACCGCATCGCCGAGACGCGTAAGGACGAGTTCGGCGAGCTGTACGCGGAGTTCGACCGCACGGCTGCGGCGCTGGAGAGACGCTACGAGACACCGCCTGCACCGTCGACCCTGTCGAAGCACCTGACCGAGGGACTTTGACCGTGTACCACGCACTCGCGCGGCTCGTCGGCGCGGCGCTGGTCGCGCTTGTTGCAAGCTGCGCCACGCCGCCCCCGCCCGCGCCCGAAGCGCCGCCTCCGCCTGCGCCGCCGGCCGATCCTGGTCCCGTCGTCGGCCGCGACGACGACTTCGTCATCGTGTCCGTCCGCGCGGGCGAGACGCCGGCATCGCTCGCCGAGCGCTACCTGGGCGACGCGGGGAAGGCATGGTGGATCACGCAATTCAACAACGTGACCACCCTGCGCGAAGGCCAGGTCGTCATCATCCCGCTGCGCCAGCGCAACGCGATCGGCGTCTTCGCCAACGGCTACCAGACGGTGCCGATCCTCTGCTATCACCGCTTCGGCACCAAGACCTCGAAGCTCAACGTGACACCCGCCGCGTTCGAGCAGCAGATGGACTGGCTCGCGCGCAACGGCTACACGGTGGTCACGCTCGCGCGCCTCGCGCGATTCCTCGACGGCA
>CAZIZD010000211.1:0-7889 GCA_964543615.1 uncultured Alcaligenaceae bacterium
GCTCCACATGAACTTGATGATGAGGAGCGTGGCGATCGCCGGCTTCACCGACGGCAGGATCACCGAGAAGAATATGCGCAGGTCCGAGGCACCGTCCATGCGCGCGGCGTCGATGTAGTCGTTGGGGATCACCTCGATCGCCTGGCGCATGAGGAACACGCCGAAGACGCTCACGAGGTCGGGCGCCACGATGCCCGCGTAGGTGTCGAGCAGGCCGAGGTCGTTCATCCACACGTACAGCGGCACCACCACCGACTGGAACGGGACCATCAGGATGCCGACGATCGCGAGGAAGAAGACGTCGCGCCCGGGAAAGCGGTACTTGGCGAAGCCGAATCCGGCAAGCGACGACACCACCACGCTGCTGACCGCTGCGACGGTGGCGACGATCGCGCTGTTGAGGAGATAGCGCAGGAACGGCTCGCGCTTGAACACCTCGACGTAGTTGGCGAAGTTGAGCCAGTTGTCGGGCGCGATCTGCAGCGGCACACGCTGGATCTCCGGCGGCGTCTTGAGCGAGGTCACCGCCATCCAGAAGAACGGAAAGAACACGACGATCGCACCACAGGCGATCAGCAGCATCACGATCCAGCGGGTGTGCGCCTGACCCAGGCGCAGGGCGGCGCTCTGCGGTGGAATCGAAGGCTGCGCGAGCACGTTCATCTCTAGTGCTCGATCGGCTTACGGAGATACCGCCACTGCAGCAGCGTGATGATCATGAGCGTCACGAACACGAACACCGCCATCACCGATGCATCGCCGAAGCGGAAGTACTTGAACGCGGTGTCGTAGAGCAGCATGATCACCGTCTGGCTCGCGCCGCCGGGTCCGCCCTGCGTGGTGGCGTAGACCTGGTCGAAGATCTTGAAGTTGAAGATGAGCTCGAGGATCAGCACCATCACGATCTGCGCGTTCAGCATGGGCAGTGTGATGTAGCGCAGCCGCTGCCACGCGTTGGCGCCGTCGATGCCCGCGGCCTCGTAGTACTCCTGCGGGATCGACTGCAGCGCCGCGAGGAAGATCATGGTGTCGAAGCCGATGCGCACCCACACGCTCACCGCGGCGATGGACGGCTTCACCTGTGTGAGGCTCTGCAGCCACTTCTGCGGCGGAATGCCGACGTACGAGAGCGCGTAGTTGAGAAAGCCGTAGACCGGCTCGTAGATCCACTGCCAGATGAGCGCGGCCGCGACGAGCGAGGTCGCGAACGGCAGGAAGTACATCGACGCCCACAGGTTGCGCCAGCGCAGGCTCGCGATCCTGTTGAGCCCGAGCGCGATGGCGAGCGCCGCGATCACCGTAATGGGCACGGAGAAGAAGAGGAGCTGCACCGTGTTCCAGACCGCCGACCAGAACGTCGGGTCGGTCAGCACCTTCTCATAGCGGCCGAGGCCGACGAACTCCTTCGCGCCGCCCGGCTGGATCCGGTAGAACGAGTACATCACCGACTGCGCGAGCGGCAGCAGGTAGACCCCCGCAAAGAAAAGGAGCGCGGGCAGCACGAAGAGAAAGCCCGCGCGCTTGCGCCGCTCGAACTGCGTCCTGGGAAACACGAGGCGGTACCACTGGCGCATCGAAGCGTGCCGGCCCTTGGTGCGAGGCGCGCGGGCGTTCCCGGCCCGCCGCGGGCCGGGAACGATCGCGGAAGGCTAGTCCTTGAGGATACGGTCCATCTTCGCCGCGGCCTCGTCGAGCAGCGGCTTGGGCTGGCCCTTGCCGAACAGCACGCCGACCACGGCCTCGCCGAACGCCGTGGCGAGCTCGTTGGACTTCGGATGGAAGTACGTCGGCGGCACCGGCTGCGCGAGCATGGCCTTGGTGGAGTTGTAGTCGGGCCGGTTCTTGACGTAGTCCGTCTCGAGGTTGGCCGTCCACACCGGCAGGATGCCCTGGACCTGATGGTGCTCCATGTCATCCTTGGGATTGCTGATGAAGCGCATGAACTCCCACGCCACCGCCTTGTTCGGGCTGTTCTTGTAGACGAGGTCGGTCCACGGGAAGAGCGCGCCCGCGCCGGGGCACGTCTTCTCGCACGGCAGCGCGTACACCTTGAAGTTGACGTCCGGCGCGTTCTTCTTGAGCCAGCCGAAGAACCACGACTCGCGGAAGATGACCGCGGCGCGCTTTTGCCCGAATGCGTCCTCGGGATTGCCGAACGAGAGGCTCGCAACCTTGTACTTGTTGACGAGATCGCCGAAGAACGTGAGCGACGCGATCATCTCCGGGCTGTTGGCGTAGCCCGTGGCCTTGGACAGGTCGGGGCTCAGCATGCGCGCGCCCCACGCGTGCGCGAACGGCAGGAACTTGTCGGTGATGCCCACCGGAGCGCCCTTGCTGCGGATGGCGAAGCCCACCTGCGTCGGGTCGCCTCCCTTGGGGTCGGCGATCGTGAGCTTCTGCATCGCCGCGAGCCAGTCGCCCGTGAACTTCGTTGGCGGCTTGTCCGGATCGAGGCCCGCCTTCTTGAACATGTCGACGTTGATGTACATCTGCTGGAAGTTGCCGTGCTCGATCGGAATGCCGTAGCGCACGCCCTTCCACTTGCCCACGTCCGACATGTACTTGGGCAGGTTCTGCTCGTACGTCTTGGCAAGATCGTCGGGCATCTTGTCGCAGAAGTCGTACTGCCCGCACCACTGGTGCGTCATGCCCATGAAGATGTCGGGCGCGCCGTTCTTGGCCATGAGCGCCGCGAGGTACTTGGCCTCGTAGCCCTGATACGGAACGGTCACGACCTCGACTTCATAGCCCGTCTTCTTGGCGAACTCCTTGCCTTTCTCCGCGTACCACTTGTTGAAGTCGGGGTTCTGGTCCCAGTGCGTCCACATCACGATCTTCTTCTGTTGCGCGAAGCTCGCCTGCGGCAGCGCGAGCGAAGCCGCCACCATCAGGACGGCAGCCGTCAGGAGCGTGCGTCGTTTCATGGAATCCTCCTCGTGCGGCACCCTCGTGTCCCCGGCGGGAGTCGCCGGGGCATCGCTTGTCTGGCCGATGGCGGGTTGTAGCAACCCGGGGTTTGATTTGTCAATGACGCGCGGGCGGCCTCGGGCCGATGCCCGCACCTAGTCGACGCTCGCGCCCGACACCTTCACCGCCTCGTTCCACTTTGCGATCTCGTCCTCGACGAACTTTCGGAATTCCGCGGGCGAGTTGGGCACGAGCTGGCTGCCGACGTCCTGCATCTTCTGCTGCACGTCGGGCATCGTCATCACCTCGACCAAGTCGCCCGACACCTTGAGCACGATCGGCTGCGGCGTGCCCTTGGGCGCGAAGAAGCCTGCCCACGGCGCGGCGGCGAATCCCGGGAAGCCCTGCTCTGCGATAGTCGGATAGGCGGGATACGCGGGCATCCGCTGCGGCGTGGTGATCGCGATGAGCTTGAGCGTGCCGGCCTTCAGATGCTGCTGCACCGCAGGCAGGCCGGTGATGCCCACCTGGATCTGGCCGCCCAGGAGATCGGTGACCATCGGACCGCCGCCCTTGTACGGAACGTGCGTGATCTTGGCCCCGCTCTTCGCCTTGAGGAGCTCCATCGTCAGGTGCGAGGCGGTGCCGTTGCCGTCGGAGCCGTAGCTGTAAGTCGTCGGATTGGCCTTGAGCAGCGCGATGAGCTCGGGCAGCGTGCTGGCCGGCACCTTCGCGTTGACCACGATCGCGTTGGGATAGATCGTCGCGAGCGTCAGCGGCTCGAAGTCGCGCAGCGGGTGGTACGGCATCGACTTCATGAGCGAAGTGTTGATCGCGTGCGATCCGGTCACGCCCACGAGCAGCGTGTAGCCGTCGGGCCTGGCCTTGGCGACGATGTCCGAGCCCACGTTGCCGCCCGCGCCGGGATGATTCTCGATCACCACCGGTTGGCCCCATTTGGCCTGGAGCTTCTCGCCAATGAGGCGCGCGGTGATGTCGGTGGCCCCGCCCGGGGCGAAGGGCACGACGATCTTCACGGCGCGCACGGGATAGGAAGCATCCTGCGCGTGCGCAAGCGTGGCGGTGACGAGCAAGGCGAAAATCAGCTTCTTCATGGGCAGGCTCCTGTCGTGGTGACGCGGCGCCTCGCGCCAGCGCCTCGGGCTGGATCGCAAGTATCCGCCATTCGCTTTCCACGATCACGAATGGACCGGCTCGAGGCCCATCAGCACGCGACCGGCGTCCTCGAGCGCCCACGCACTCTCGCGGTAGCTCGCCTCGTGCGTGAATGCGGCGACATGAGGTGTCGCCAGCACGCGCGGATGTGACGCGAGCGCGTGCGGATGCTGCGGAGGCTCGACGGCGAATACGTCGAGCGCAGCGCCGCGCAACGCGCCCCGGTCCAGGGCGTCGCGCAATGCCGGCTCGTCGACGAGCCCCCCGCGCGCGGTGTTGACCAGCAATGCATCGTGCTTCATGACCGCGAGCGCATCGCGCCCGATCAGGCCGGCCGTCGCTGCATTGAGCTCGCAATGCAGCGAAACGATGTCGGACGCGGCCAGAAGCTCATCCAGCGTACAGGGTCGCACGCCGAGCCGGTCCGCCACGTCCGCATCCATGCGCGGATCGAAGGCGAGCATCGGCCCGCCGAACGCGCGGTACCGCTTCGCGACCTCGCGCCCCACGGCGCCGAACCCGACCAGACCGAGCGTGCGCCCCGCGAGCTCGTTGCCGAGCAGCGAGAAGTCCCGCCAGCCACCCTCCTCCAGACGGCGGGTCAGGGCCGGAAAGTCGCGCAGCATCACGAGCATCGACGCGATGGTCATTTCCGCGACGCTGACGGCATTGGCCCCGGGCGTCCAGATCACCCGTACGCCGCGTGCGGTGGCGGCGTCCATATCCACGTTCGATGTGGGCTTCGATCCGCCTTTCGCGATCACGCGCAGCTCCGGCGACGCCTCGAGCACGCGCTTCGTGAAGGCGTCGCGCGAGTTGGTGGCTACCGCGTGCGCACCGCGGATGAATTCGATGAGCTCGTCCTCGGAGTAGCGCGACCCGGACCTGCCCTGGCGAATCTCGAACCGATCGTCGAGCACGTCGAGCGCGCTTGCGGGAAACGGCTCGGGAATCGCGACCACCCAGCGGCTAGCCATCCGAGGAACCCGCCGCCTTCTCCTCCCGCAGGAACTCGGGAAGCAACCGCTCGAGACTCGCGATCGTCTCGCCCGAGACGGGATAGATGGGCTTTCGGGTGGGGCCCGCGGGATGCCCGGACATCGCAAGCGCCACCTTGAGCGGTCCCGGATTCGGCTCTCCGTAGATCACGTTGCAAAGCGGCAGCAGGCTCAGTTGGATGCGCTGCGCTTCTGCAAGGTCGCCCGCGGCAAAAGCACTTTCCATCTTGCGCAACAGCGCGGGGATGAGGCATCCGAGCGAGAGCACCGCGCCGTGACCGCCGAGCGCGAGTGTGGGGACCACGAACTCGTCGAACCCCTGCAGAACCCGGAACCCGGGCGGCGCCGAGCGCAGCAGCTCCGCGCAGATGGCGAGGTCGCCCGACGTCTCCTTGATCGCGACGAACGAGGGCACCGCCGCCAGCAACTGCAGGATCTCCTCGGCGCGCATGCGCACGCCGCTTCGTCCCGGCGTGTGGAAGAGCACGAGCGGCATGTCGACGCGCTCGGCAATCGTCTCGAAGTGCGCGCGCGTGTGTGCGAGCCGGGTGTTGATGAAGTAGGGCGGGATGAGCATGATCGCGTCCGCGCCGGCGGCCTTGGCATGGCGACCGCACTCGACGATGTCCTCCTGCCGCGCGAGCAAGGTCCCGATCACGACCGGGACGCGTCCGGCAGCCTCTTCCACGACGGCGTCGATCACCTGCCTGTGCTCGTCGACCGTGAGCGAAAGCGGCTCGCCGGTCCCGCCGAGCGGACACAGGCCACCTGCGCCACTCGCGATCAGGTGCCGCACGCTCGCCCGTGTGGCCGCGACGTCCAGGGCGCCGTCGTCGCGAAACGACGTGACCATCGCTGCAATCATGCCTTCGACCGCCTTCATCACCATCCCCTTTCGGATTGTGGAAGTTGCGTGCAGACCCGTCGCGTGCGCGAGTGCATACTCGACGACACCGCGACGACCTTCCCGATACCGTGACCGAATCCGACCTTCCCGCCACCGCGCGCCCCGCATGGTCGATCATCGACCTCGATGCACTCGCCCATAACGTCAGGACGATCCGCGCCATGCTGCGCCCGACCGATCGCTTCTACGCGGTGTGCAAGAACAACGCCTACGGATGCGGCGCGCGCGAGACCGCGGCGACCATGCTGGCGGCGGGAGCCGACGCGTTCGCGGTTTCCGATCCCGAAGATGCCGAGCGCATCCGCTCGGCGGGCGTCGACGCCCCCATCCTGCTTTACGCGAGCACCGTTCCCGATGCCGCGCGAGCCGTGGCGGAACTCGGCCTCATCGCGACCGTGCACGATCTGGATGGCCTGGACGCCTTTGCAGGCACGGGACGAACCGTGGAGGTCCATGTCGAGGTCGACTGCGGCTACGGCCGGCTCGGCTTCACGCCCGGTGAGTGGAAAGATGCCTTCGCTCGCATCGCGAAGGCACGGAACCTGAAGCTGATCGGGCTGTACACGCATCTCACCAGCGTCGAGGACGCCGCGGTCGTCCGCAGGCAGGCCCAGCTTTTCCAGCAGGCAGCCGATGCCGCGCACGCCGCGGGATTCCGGGACTTCGAGCGCATGGCCGCAAGCAGCCGCGTGATGCTGGGATATCCCGAGCTCAATCTCAATGCGGTCAATCCGGGACGCATGCTCTACGGGATGATCGAGGACCCATGGCAGGGCAAGGCCCCGCTCTCTCCGGTCATCCGCGCCATTCACTCGCGCGTGCTGCAAGTAAAGACCATTCCCGCTTCGTTCGACTTCGACTGGCCGCGCCACCGGCAAGCGCCAGGCACCGTGCGCACTGCGGTGATCGCCTTCGGCTTCAAGGATGGGCTTCCCCGCCAGCCCGCCGGCGGCACGGTGCTGATCCGGGGCAAGCGCGCGCCGATCATCGGCATGCGCTCGACCGAGCACACGGTGGTCGACGTCACCGATGTCCCCGGCGCCGCAGCCGGCGACGAGGTCACGATCGTGGGAAGCCAGGGCAGCGAAACGATCAGCGGTCACGAAGCTGTCGCCACCTACGACATGCCCATGATCGAATTGCTTCCGCGCATGACCCTCAACACCGTGCGCCTCTATCGCAAGAGCGCGGGCTGAGACGCCGTCACAGGTAGTTCGCCTCGGAGAAGCGGCGAAGGAACCCCTTCAGCCGGTCGCTCTCGGGGTGGTCGAGCACGTCGCGCGGCACGCCCTGCTGCAGGATGCGCCCGCCGTCGAAGAACAGGAGCTGATCGGCCACGTCGCGCGCAAAGTGCATCTCGTGCGTGACGAGGATCATCGTCATGCCGTCCTGCGCGAGGTCCCGGATGACGCGAAGCACCTCGCCCACCAGTTCGGGATCGAGCGCCGACGTCACCTCGTCGAAGAGCATGACCTTGGGCTGCATCGCGAGCGCGCGCGCGATCGCGACGCGTTGCTGTTGCCCGCCCGAAAGGTTGGCCGGCAACGAGTCGAGCTTGTCCGACAGCCCCACCTTGGCGAGCAGGGCCTCGGCAATCGCCCGCGCCTCGGGCTTGGCCATGCCCTTGGCCAGCACCGGCCCGGTCATCACGTTCTCGACGGCCGTCTTGTGGGGAAACAGGTTGAAGCTCTGGAAGACCATGCCGACTTCCTGGCGGTGTTGCGCGACGGTCTTGTCGCTCTGGTGCACGCGCGTGCCGTCGGGCCGCAGATCGTAGCCGACGCTCTCGCCACCCACGCTGATCGTCCCGCTCTGGAAGTCCTCGAGGAAGTTGATGCAGCGCAGCAGCGTCGACTTGCCGGAGCCGCTGGCCCCGATGATCGCCGCCACCTCGCCCTGGG